>JAESTB010000605.1 GCA_016763815.1 Arenicella sp. | reverse complement strand
GACCAACACGGGACGGCGATAGTGTGTTCGGCCGCCGTAAAGAACGGTCTACGTGTAGTAGAAAAAGACATTGCGAAGGTCAAGCTAGTTGTCTCTGGCGCTGGCGCGGCGGCCATGGCCTGTACCAACTTACTGATTGAGATCGGCGTTGATATTGGCAACGTATTAATGCTGGATAGCCGCGGCGTGATCCATTCCGGTCGTGAAAACCTGGACCCAACAAAACAACGATTCGCTAAAGATACCGAAGCTCGGACACTAGACGACGCGATGATCGGCTGCGACGTTTTCCTAGGGGTATCACAACCCAACCTGGTTAGCGTAGCCATGCTTAAAAGCATGGCTGATAAACCGCTTATCTTAGCGATGTCTAACCCCGACCCAGAAGTAAAACCCGAACTGGTCTACGAGCATCGCCCCGATGCGATTATGGCCACTGGCCGCTCAGACTACCCAAACCAAGTAAATAACGTTCTGTGCTTCCCATTCCTATTCAGAGGAGCATTAGACGTTGGTGCGACTACTATTACTCGTGCAATGGAAGTAGCCTGTGTTAATGCTCTGGCTGATCTGGCGCGCTCGGAGAGTAACGAAAAAGTCGCCAGCTATTATCAAAATGAGACAATGCAATTCGGCGCGGGTTACATTTTACCTAAGCCGTTTGACCCTCGATTGATCACCACAATTGCACCGGCAGTTGCACAAGCCGCAATTGACAGCGGCGTGGCTACTCGCCCATTTGCTAGCGTTGAGGCCTACCGAAAGAGTCTTGAACCATTGGTTTACCGCACCGGTAACGTGATGCGCCCGATCTTTGAACGAGCACAAAACACTACTCACAAAGTGGTCTATACCGACGGTGAAAATGACCGTGTATTACGCGCAATTCAAGACGTTGTCGACCAAAACTATGCACGCCCTGTACTAATCGGTGAAGCCGAGATCATTCGTAAAAAAGTGGCAGAGCTTGGCCTACGGCTAGTTGAGACCAAAGACTTTGAAATTATCGCTCCTAGTGGAAAAACCGATAAAGAGCGAATTTCACAAGCATGTCAATTGATTGAGCAGGGCACCGTACATGCGGCCCTAACCGGCCCAAGCATGAAACTGCATGAACAAATCGAGTCTATCGAACAGCATACTGGTGCAACTCATCAAGACAAGCATATGGCGGTAATGCACCTATTGCTACTTGAAAACGGCTCTTACTTTATTGCCGACACCAGTATTCATGAAGACCCTAGCCCAGAGCAATTAGCGCACATCACGGTGATGGCAGCCGAAGAGATCAAACGCTTTGGTATGACACCTCGAGCAGCTTTGTTGTCGCACTCTAATTTCGGTAGCCATAAAAGTAAATCAGCACTAAAAATGGCTAGAACTAAAGAAATTTTGGCTAAGATCGCGCCTGAACTTGAAGTAGATGGTGAGATGAAAGCCGTCATGGCATTAAATCCTGAAGTTCGAAAGAAGTCAGGTATGAGTAGCCTGAGTGGCAATGCCAATCTTCTAATTATGCCAAACTTGGACGCCGCCAACATAACCTACACCACGCTCAAGTCTCTCGCTAATGGTGTATCAGTGGGGCCGATAATTCTTGGCACCCCAATGCCGATACACGCAATTACAAAGACCACGTCACCTCGAGGCATCGTAAACTTAACCAGTTTAGTGAGTGCCAGCGTCGACCGACAGCTCGATTAATGCAGTAAGCCGTTATTTGAAAGGGGTGCCTATGGGCACCCCTTTTTTACATCAACTTTGCATCAACATCGAATATTGCAGCCTAAATTCATTTAAATTGTGTAATATTGTTACACTAATAACGTCAGATAAGTTTACATCATTAGGACTTATAGGTATCATTCACTCAATAAATAAAGGCCACATTACTTACGTCTTTGACTCGTTACGGCCTTATCTAAAAACTTAACCAACGTGGTTTAACTGAAAATATCGACTTATGAGCTCAGAACTTAGCACGCAACACCAAGATATAGACGCTTTAGAAACCAAGGAATGGGTAGAGGCATTACAGAGTGTGATCGAGGCCGATGGAGCAGACCGAGCCAGATTTCTACTGCGTGAACTTTCTGACACCGCTCGAGAAGCGGGTGCAAGACTACCTTACGGCTTAAACACACCGTATATAAATACTATCCCTGTAGACAAGCAACCGGCCCTGCCGGCTGATCGTCAGCTTGAATTCAAAATTCGTTCGATGATCCGCTGGAATGCCGCCGCTATGGTGTTACGTGCCAACAAGATCAGCACTGAGTTTGGCGGCCATATCGCTAGTTTTTCTTCCGCGGCCGTTTTATATGAAATTGGTTTCAATCATTTCTGGCGGGCCCGTTCAGAAGAACACGGCGGCGACATGATTTATTATCAAGGTCACTCCGCGCCAGGTATGTACGCCAGAGCGTTCTTAGAAGGTCGCCTAAGCGAAGAACAACTGGACAACTTCCGTCAAGAAGTCGGAGGCAACGGTTTATCAAGTTACCCTCATCCATGGTTAATGCCAAACTTCTGGCAGTTCCCAACGGTATCGATGGGCTTGGGGCCGATCATGGCAATCTATCAAGCACGCTTTCAAAAATATTTGCAAAACCGTGAACTGATTAAAACCGAGAATCGTAAGGTGTGGGCTTTCTTAGGCGATGGCGAAATGGATGAACCAGAGTCCCGCGGCGCGCTAGGCTTAGCCGGCCGTGAAAAGCTAGATAACTTAATTTTTGTGATTAACTGCAATTTACAACGACTGGACGGCCCGGTTCGCGGCAACGGCAAAATTATTCAAGAACTCGAATCCGAGTTTCGAGGTGCTGGCTGGAATGTAATTAAAGTAATTTGGGGTTCTCAATGGGATATTTTGCTAGAGAAAGATCGCGACGGCTTGCTGCAAAAGCGCATGCAAGAATGCGTTGATGGCGAATACCAAGCATTCAAAGCTAAAGGCGGCGCTTATACTCGAGAGAATTTTTGGAATACTCCTGAACTGAAAGCCATGGTTGCCCATATGAGCGACGAAGATATCGACCTAATGTCCCGTGGCGGTCACGATACCGATAAAGTTTATGCCGCCTACCGAGCGGCTGTGAAACATTCTGGCCAACCGACAGTGGTTCTCGCTAAAACCGTTAAGGGTTTAGGCATGGGAACTTCAGGTCAAGGACAAAATACCTCACACCAACAAAAGAAGATGGACCTAGTCTCACTCAAAGGCTTCCGAGACCGCTTTAAGATTCCAGTGTCGGATGAGCAAGTCGAACGGGTTGAATATATCCGCCCCGACCCAGACTCAGCCGAGATCAAGTACTTACACGCACGTCGCCAAGCATTAGGCGGTTATTTACCAGCGCGTCCTAACCCATCAAACAAGCTCGAAATACCGACATTAGAATCATTTTCGAAAATGTTGGAGTCGTCCGGTGATCGCGAGATTTCTTCGACCATGGCGTTTGTAAGAATCCTGTCTAAGCTGGTTCGTGATAAAAACATTAAAGACCGCATAGTGCCAATTATTCCAGACGAAGCCAGAACATTTGGCATGGAAGGCTTGTTCCGTCAGCTTGGAATCTACGCCAACGAAGGGCAAAAGTACGAGCCTGAAGACTCCGACCAATTAATGTACTACCGTGAAGACAAAAAAGGCCAAGTATTAGAAGAAGGTATCAATGAGGCGGGCGCAATGTCGTCATGGATAGCGGCGGCCACATCGTACTCAACCAATGAGCTACCGATGATTCCGTTCTATATCTACTACTCAATGTTTGGTTTTCAACGTATTGGCGATCTCGCTTGGGCGGCCGGCGACATGCAAGCGCGGGGCTTTCTAGTTGGCGGTACCGCCGGTAGAACGACATTAGCCGGTGAAGGCTTGCAACATCAAGACGGGCATTCGCACATTCAAGCATCGACTATCCCAAACTGCATATCGTACGACCCAACTTACAGCTACGAGCTAGCCGTGATCGTTCAAGATGGCATGCGCCGCATGTATGTCGAAGAAGAAAACGTTTTCTATTACCTCACGGTGATGAACGAGAACTATCAACACCCGGCAATGCCAGAAGGCTCTGCAGAAGGTATTCTCAAGGGTTTGTATCAATTGTCTAAGAGTAAAAAAGATGATGGTCAAACGCCAACGGTACAATTAATGGGCAGTGGCACAATCCTAAATGAATGTGTTGCGGCGGCTGAGATCTTGCAAGCTGAGTTCGGCGTTGCAGCCAACGTCTGGAGTGCAACCAGTATCAATCAATTGCGCCGAGAAGGCTTAGCTACCCAACGGTGGAATATGCTGCATCCGAATGAGAAACCCCGTCTCAGTTATGTTGAGCAGTGCTTTCAAGAGCAGAACGGCCCGGTTGTTGCCGCAACGGACTATATGAAAGTATACGCTGACTCCATTCGTGAATTTGTGCCCTCTCGCTATGTGGTGTTAGGCACAGACGGATTCGGCCGCAGTGATGATCGGCAGCAATTGAGGAATCACTTTGAAGTAAACCATCAATATATTATTATCGCCGCCCTCTCGGCATTGTTTGAAGACGGTAGCATTGATTCAGAAGTAGTGAATAAGGCGATTAAGCAGTTTAATATTGACCCGGAGAAACCATCACCAGATACGCTCTGATGTGAGATCGATCGACACGCGTTTACGTATCATCAGCTCCCGTTGGACACAGTAAAGAGTAAGGCCATTAGGGGTAAAAGTTGACCCGGGGAATCCGAAAATGATCAAATATATTGAACTCACTCCACCTCAAGCAAGCGCTTTTCGACGGGCAAAAATTTTGTCGATTGAATGCCAAGAAGGTAGTCAAATCAAAGAGGGCGACACCCTTTTCCGAGTTCAAAGTGGCGCGCATGAAATAAACCTACCAGCGACTAAAGCCGGCCGAGTGGTAGAGTTAATTGCAGGCCTGCAGGAGAGCATAACGCTCTCCACAGCTTTATTGCTACTCGAAACCGAGGTGGTTGGAAGCACGGCTAGCAAGCCGATTAGTATTGACGACGACTCGGGACAAGCGGCGAAAAATGGCGATAGTGCTCTAAACAGCAGCGCTATAGACATCGAAGGCATCGGGGTCGAGAGTGCTGATGACCGGAGCCGTCAAACAGACAAGAGAATATTAGCTCAGCGAGACGTAGAGCACCAGAGCAAGCGACTTATCGCTAGTAAGAAAGCATCAAAAGATACCAATACCGTGACAAAAAAACAGCAACAAGTAGCCACCAAGAAACATCATCAACAATTGCTAGACCTTAAAGCTGGCGATTTATTTGGATCTAGCGATTCAACCGAACAACAAAACGCAGACAATAACGAAGTGGTGTTAACCCAAATTGCAGTACCTGCTGCCGCGAGGGTAAAAAACCATAGTCAACCGAGCCTAACTATGCCATCGAGTTCAATTATTGAAGTTACCGTCCCAGACATTGGTGCTGACAGCGCCAAAGTTATCGAGATTCTTGTTAACGTTGGAGACGCTGTCTCGATCGAAGACCCACTTATTACACTGGAAAGCGACAAAGCCAGTATGGACGTTCCGTCACCCCACGACGGTGTCGTCAAGGCGATCTCGGTATCTATTGATCAAGATGTAAGTGAAGGCACGCTGATACTCGAGTTAGAATCTGAGCTGTCTGAGCCCGAGTCTGAATCTAGCGATGCAAAAGCTGAATCAGAGTCTACCGAGCAGATTATTGAGGTTCGTATACCCGATATTGGCGGCGACTCAGCCAAAGTAATTGAAGTGCTGGTGGCGATTGGCGATCAAGTCGAGGTTGAAGACCCATTGCTTACGCTTGAGAGTGACAAAGCGTCAATGGAGGTACCGAGTTCAACAGCGGGTATTGTTAAAAGCATTGACGTTAGTGTTGATCAGGACGTCAGCGAAGGCACAATGGTGGTTACTGTCATAGCCAACCAAGACGGGCAAAAATCAGCCGAACCTGAAGCCGCGATAGAAAAATCAGATTCATCTGATCAAACGGCAACTAATACAGCAACTAGCGCGGATACTAATACAACAACTAAAGCCGCCTTCAGCGCTTCAGGAAAAAGCCCAACAAAATCAGCACCAGCCGATCAAAGTAAAACCTCATCCTCTGTTGCTGACAAGCAGCATGACGCTGGACTCGCTAAGTCACACGCATCGCCCTCAATCAGACGCTTCGCGCGAGAGCTCGGCGTTCACCTAACTAACATCGAAGGCTCCGGTCGTAAAGGCCGTATTACGCATGACGATGTTAAAGGCTTCGTAAAAGATGCTTTGCGCAAACCCGCCCAAGCGGCTCAGGCAGCGGCCAGCGGATCAGGCATTCCCGAGGTTCCCGCTCAAGACTTCAGTAAGTTCGGCGAAATTGATATTCAGCCATTGAATAAGATCAAACGTCTGACCGCCAAGAACCTGCATCGATCATGGTTGAATGTCCCACATGTCACGCACAACGATGAAGCTAACATTAGCGACCTGGAGTCGTTTCGTAAGCAGCTGAACTCTGAATATCAACAACAAAAACGCGATATCAAATTATCGCCACTCGCCTTTATCGTCAAAGCGGTTGTTAATGGTCTGCAGCTGTACCCGCAATTTAATAGTTCGCTTGAGCCCGGTGGCGAAAACCTGATCTACAAAAAGTACTTCAATATCGGTATCGCAGTAGAAACGGCTAATGGGCTGGTTGTTCCGGTACTTAAAGATGCCGATAAAAAATCGGTCGCTGAAATCGCTAAGGAAATGGGCGATCTGGCGAAAAAAGCACGTGAAAAAAAGCTTACGATGAAAGATATGAGCGGCGCTTGCATCACGATTTCAAGTCTCGGGGGCATCGGGGGCACCGGCTTTACGCCAATCGTTAATACGCCTGAAGTTGCAATTCTCGGTGTCTCACGCAGTAAAATGCAGCCAGTTTGGAACGGTTCTGAATTTAAGCCCGGCATGGTATTGCCTTTGAGCCTATCTTACGACCATCGAGTGATCGACGGTGCCGAGGCCGCAAGGTTTACCCGTCACATTGCAGCGGTCCTTGAAGACGTTCGGCGTCTTACCGTCTAGGAGATTCAATTATGAGCAAGCGTATTGAAATGAAAGTGCCCGATCTAGGTGGCGCCAGCGATGTCGAAGTGATCGAAGTGTTGGTTAAGGTTGGCGATAGTGTCAACCTCGAAGACTCTCTGATTACAGTCGAGAGTGATAAAGCATCGATGGACATACCGGCATCATTCGGCGGTATCATCACCGAAATTACTGTCTCGATTGGCGATTCAATCAATGAAGGCGACATAATTGTTCGTATCGATGCCGCTACCGACGCTCCTGACTCTGGGGCCGATATTCTAGAGCCACAAAGTGTCACGAAGACGGCACCCGTAGCGGATAAAAACGAGGGCCAGAGTGACTCTCACGCAGCCTTAGTTGTCATTGGTTCCGGCCCCGGAGGTTATACAGCGGCTTTCCGCGCAGCCGATTTAGGCCTCGATGTCACGCTGATTGAAAAATATGAGGCACTAGGCGGCGTGTGCCTTAACGTCGGTTGCATCCCCTCAAAGGCCCTACTCCATTCAGCATCGGTTATCTCAGAAGCCCGAGAAATGGAAAAACATGGAATTACCTTTGGCAAGCCCAAGATTGATATCAACAAGCTTCGTAGCTTTAAAGAATCGGTTATCGGAAAGTTAACCAACGGCTTAGCCAGTATGGCAAAAGCACGCAAAGTAAAGGTTATTAATGGCTACGCAAAATTCACCTCGCCAAATACGCTGGCGATAGACAAAAACGGTCAAACCTCAACCATGAGCTTTGATAAAGCCATCATTGCCGCGGGCTCTCGAGTAACGATATTACCAATATTTGAAAGCGATGACCCTCGAGTTATCGATTCAACCGGTGCTTTGGAGTTAAAAGAAATTCCCAAATCGATGCTAATCGTTGGCGGCGGCATTATCGGCCTGGAAATGGCGACCGTTTACAGCGAACTTGGTACCGAGGTTACAATTGTTGAATTCATGCCTCAAATCATCCCGGGGGCCGACAAAGACCTAGTCGCGCCACTGCAAAAACGCATGAAGTCGTTGCTTAAAGAAATCATGACGAACACCAAAGTTGAGAGTATTGAGCCTCAAGACAGTGGTATTAAGGTCCATTTCGGTGCCAGCGGGAAGGGCTCAGCACCCAAACCACAGGTTTTTGACTACGTTTTAGTGGCGACCGGTCGGCGACCGAACGGCGACCTAATCGATGCGGATAAAGCCGGAGTTATGGTCGACGATAAAGGTTTCATCGCCACCGACTCACAAATGCGCAGCAATGTAGACCACATTTATGCTATCGGCGACATCGTCGGACAACCCATGCTTGCTCACAAAGCGACTCATGAAGCCAAAGTCGCTGCCGAAGTTTGTGCTGGCGAGAAAGGCGGCTTTGAAGCCAGTGTAATACCATCGGTTGCTTATACCGACCCGGAAATAGCTTGGGTAGGTCTAACCGAAACCG
>JAESTB010000604.1 GCA_016763815.1 Arenicella sp. | reverse complement strand
TTTTTCGATCATGGAAAATGTTAGTTATACCAATCTCCGGTCAAAAGAATTTCAAGCGTGTCATAGCGGTGATATCACTTCTGCTCCAAATGGTGCCAGTGAGTTTATCGACGTGACAATTGATGGCGCTTTAAAAAAAGGCGCTCGTTACCTAACAATGAATGTTCTAGTTTACAGTGGAGCAACATTTTCAGAACATGAGACCTGTTTTGCTGGATGGATGATGCGTTCCAAACCTAAGAGCAACGAAGTGTTCGAGCCGAAGGCAGTAGCGCAAAAAATTGATGTGCGAGCAAATAGCCGTAATGTCATTCCGGTTGTATTTGACTTACTAACACGAAAAGCAATTTGGACAGATATCAGTACATCAAATAGCTATTTCCATGGTGGCAATAACGTTGAGTCTAATCGAGCCAGCATTCAAGAAACCTTAGAAGCTGTTATTGATGCAAAGCATAAATTGTCGCTCTATGAACTGTTCGAATTGCATGCAAAAGCTCGAGGCGAGTTTGTAAGCACTCGAGAAGAAGCTGATACCGTTTTTAGCTTAGACAAAGGAGTAACTCCGTTTGACGTTAATTTAATTAACGCGGAGTATATTGTCTAACATTCGGCAACTTTAAATGTTTGAACCTATTAGGTTTTTGTAACACTCTCATAATTTATATCCTTGTTCGCCATGCTCTTGCACTGACGATTTATAATAAAAATTATCGACACCTTGTTCTGGGGTGTCCATATATGTCCAGCTTAGTTGTTGTGACTTTGTAAATCATTTTGGAGTACAACCTTGTAAAACTTCATTCAAATTTAGCATGGTGCTCTGTGGGGGCACGTCTTGAATCTTGAATTGTGAAATAAAATTGCATTCACAGTTCAAGACTTGGCCACGTCTATGACAATGCCTGTTCTTCGAAATCTGAGCAAAATCAGTTGTATCGGCTTAGCTAAAATAGCGAAAAATATTGCTGACAGGAATCAAAGGGGCTGCCCCTTTGACTAATACTCGAATTCTTCTGCAAGTTCTTTTTCAATTTCGATTACTTGGTCAATAGATAGTTCCTTTATTTCGAACAAAGGTCTTTTAAGCAATTCATTTAATGAGCAAACATCAGCTCCCTCTTCCGACTTCATTTTAATGAATGACTTTTTTTCTTTCTCAACAAATTTTATTCTCTTGGTTTTATTTAAAAAACTTGATAACAACGACGGGCTGTCGCTAAGCTCTTCTAGGCTACCCTTGATTTTCTTTTCATACCAATAATCATAAGCAAGCTCGCCAACATTTTTGATTATCTCGTCTCTCGATTCTGAGTACACCAGGCTGGTTGAATCCTCATCGTACATTTTATACCAACCTTTTTCATCACCACGGAGAATCCAGATAGCATAAAACACAGGTTCATTTTCAAATGAAACTAGCTTATAGCCTCGGATACCAGCCATTTCCCCGAGTTTAAGTACGTCATCATCGCTTAATGACTTAGGCACAGAATCGTTATAATCCGGATGATCCTCGGCAAATAACTTTTTACCAATTTTAGATTCTACAAAGTCATTCAACGGCCTTAATTCATCACCACTAAGATCCCATAAAGAGCTTTGTTCATGAAGCTCTGAGCTACGAATATGTGCTATTTCAAGCTTACGAAATGCGCCATTTGCGTCATGCTCGTTGTCATACACCTTTAAAATATTCGAGCCACTTATATAGTAACACTCGTCGTTATATCCAAATTGATACTGACGTATCACATATTTAGCCATTTTCTAATTCCTATTAGTTATAGTTTGTAATTTTTTTGCGCTAGGAGGATAAGTCAAACCATTATCCATCCAAGATTCAAATCGCATATTTTCAAATGCGATATCCGGTGTAATTTCAAAATCAATCAACCGCCTTTCAATGTCGAACAAACGCGTTGCAATCGTATTTAAAAACCAACTGTTATGAGTCAACAACAGTGATTCAAACTTACCTGTAATGTCGAGTGGAGAAAGTAAGAGATTACTCAAGAGTGTGTTATTGGAATAATTGCTATGAAGCCTTTCGATTGGCTGTCGTATAGAACTGGAGTCTATCTCTATAGCACAAACAAAATCATTTAAGGTGGGAATGAATTTATTAGCGTAATCAACCAATAAATGATCGCGCTCACATAGATCCTTAACGTCAACATTTACACCATCACTGTTAACGATGGTATCCCCAAATAACGGGATAATGATGTGATTTACAGCCCACATCGTATGAAAAATTCGATGCCTACTATCCGCGCACAGTACTTTAGTGCTATCTATGAAATCATGAACGGCTCGATAATCATCATCTATTCCGCCCCAGCGACGTACTGAAATTTTACAATGTTTGGTAGCGTTCAAATTTTATTAGCTCGTGTATTTATTAAGGCCTACGCCTAGCGGTTTCTTAGCATACCTGATGAGATAGACACCTCGGGTAACGGCATCAATGTGCCAAAATGAGGTTTCGAAAAACTCTTCATCTACGAGGTATCCACCATGAACAATCATACCGTCATCGGCATCGACTTGGCAAAAACTGTTTTTCAAGTTACTGCTTTTGCAGATAGTAAAGTTGTTTCTAACACGCAGTACAAGCGATGAATGATGAGCATGTATCCGGTCTGTTCAAGATTGAACTCGAACATGCGTTAACCGAATTGCAGCTCAAATCGGAACGTATTGCTGAAATTGAAGGCAACCTTCGAACTTATGTCGATCAAAGTGAGTTGTATATTCGGCGAGCACACTGGAGTCAGAAGCAGTTTGGTGATTCAGCCCACCACCGTAAGCGCTTGGCGCCGTTGTTATCGAGGTAGCGATCACATAGTGACATGACCTTCTCTTGCGGGCAGGGCTAGAGCTCTTTTGGATCTGTTCTGCCTCTCGAGGGTACTGGCAAGTTAACTTCTCTAGAACACAAAACACCAAGCAATTTACTTTTTAAACCATCGCTGCATTTTTCCAAGACGTCGGAGCGAGGCATGCCCCGCTCCCTAACCCTGGACTAGCGGCCCTTGAAAGCCGGCGCACGCCTCTCAACTCTCGCACTGATGCCTTCCATGAAATCTTCAGACTTCAGCAAGGCATTCAGAGCTTCATTCTCCAGATCCAGAGCCTGACTGAGCGCTTCGAATTGCTGCTGATGGGTAATGCGTTTCATGGTGCGAATGGCCAAGCCTGCACCATTGGGCGGGATCAGTTGCAGGGCTTTTGCGCGCGCGAAGTCCAGCAGCTCTTCGTGAGGAACGACAGCATTAGCCAAACCTAGTGCTACTGCTTGCTTGGCCTCTATTCTTTCCCCGTAGAACATAATTTCTTTGGCCTTTTGCAAACCTAACAACCGGGGTAATAGAAAGGTGGAGCCGAGCTCTGCCGAAATCCCCAGTTTGGCAAAGGGCAGTTGAATCCAGGCGTGTTCGGACAGATAAACCTGGTCGGCCCCGGCCAGTACGACGGTAAAACCGCCACCAATCGCCAAGCCATTAATGGCGGCAATAATGGGTTTATCACACAGGAACAGTTTTAACGTAGCCTTTTTCTGGGCGATATCTGTTAGGTCAATTTGCTGCATCAGTTCATCAGAGACACCTTCGAAGGCATCCGGACTAAAATAGCCGCCACTGCTAAAGGCTTCCCGCGTGGGGTCGTCTGAATCCGGGGCCTTGGCCCCGGTAATGATTAATGCATGGGCCGTCTCATCTTTTTCAAACTGGTCAATGGCCCAGTAAATTTCCAAAAAGGATACCGGGCTAAGGGCATTTTTACGTGCCGGGGTGTTTAGGGTGAGGGTAACCAGACCGGTGTCGTCTTTTAGGTAGACCAGGTCTTTAAAATCTTTCGTATTCATTGTGAATCCTCTTTATATTTTCTTTTTAATCGAGAGCCAACTCCGCCGCCAGACTGGCGACGTGATCCTGTAAAGATTCAGCCGCAACGGCCTCATTAATCAGCCCCCACTTTTCAGCTTGCTCTGCCATTGGATTTTTATCTCGTTGCTCTCTTTGGTTTCTTTTCAAAATAGATTTGAATGTCTAAATGCTTGAACGTTTAATCGGCTATGCCGGTTGCTTCTGCCGAGGATGAACTAGAGCTGGGCAGAGTATCATCCGCGTCGATAAACAGGCCTGCGTATTGCTTGCGCAACTCGTTTTTTTTCACCTTGCCGGTACCGGTGAGTGGCAGGGCGCCTACAAATACCACGGCCTTGGGCACTTCAAATTTACCCAGTTTATTTTTGCAGTGGGCAATGATGTCCGCTTCGCTGAGCTGTGCATCGGGCATCAGCTGAACCACCGCGCAGATGCCTTCGGACCAGTGTGGGTGGGCCAGGCCGATGACGGCGCTAAGGGCAACGCCGTCGATGGCGCTGACGATGCCCTCGACTTTACAGCTGGAGACGTTTTCGCCGCCGGTCTTGACTATGTCTTTTTTGCGGTCGACAAACATGAGCTGACCTTGTTTGTCGATAAAACCCAGATCGCCACTGTGGTGCCAGCCGTGGCTTTGTACCTCGGCGGTGGCTTCTGGGTTTTGCAGATAGCCATTCATGGACTGGGGGCCGCGCCAACATATCTCGCCCATCTCGCCCTGCGCGCACTCGCTGCCGTCATCATTCAGTACCGCTTGTTCAGACATGGCGGTGGGTACCCCCCAGTAGTTGCCCTCGCTAAATTCTGTGGGGCTGTTGTCATAGAATACGCAGGGCATCGGAGTGAATTCGGTTTGCCCGCTGCCCAGGTGAAATTGACAGCCGAAGGCGGCGCGCAGCTTACTCAGCAGTTCGCTGCCCATCGGAGCCATGCCATAGAGCGCGGTCGTGAGGGCACTGTAATCCCGCTCGGCCATACCGGGTATCGCTAAACACGCATTCCACATCATCGGCAGCATAATCACGAAGCTAATCTTTTCCCGCTCTAGGGTTTCGACAACGAGTGAGGGATCAAAACCTGTGTGAATGACGTAAGCCCCGGACATCTGCATACAGCCCAGCAGGCCGACCAGAGCGGTGATGTGAAACAGTGGAAGCACGTTGAGCGCCGGTCCTCCGCGCGTTAAATCAAGGTCGAGCGGAGTGTTCATGCTCGACAACACCAGTGCTAGGTGAGAGGTCTCAACCCCCTTGGGACGCGATGTGGTGCCGCTGGTATAGAGTATTTGTGCCACGTCCCGGTCGTTAATGAATGTGTCCAATATCTCGTCGTACTCTGGCCTTCGCACAGTTGTTGCAGCGTGGTGTCAGCGACGGCATCGGCGGCGCTATTGCCCATGGATATTTTGTACTTAACATCCGCGAGCCCCTCGCTGCATTGGCAACACAGGGCTTCCAGCTCGGGCTGATAGACCAGCGCCTTTACCCCGCTGTGTTCAAGGTTGTAGCGCAAGTCGTCGGGGTTTTGTAAAAAGTTGATGGGCACGCAGACAATGCCGGTTTTGTAAGGAGAAGGTCTGGGTAAAGTCTTATGGGAGAAAATAAAACAGCAACATGATTGTTTGTTTTGGCGATGCAGGCCTGACAATCCAATTAACGATTTTTACTTTAAGAGATCAAGCGGTTGTTATAAAACACCTGAGTGGAATATTTTCTGGTGTGGGTTAAGCGATTTTAATCAGATCGAAGAATGTATTCAGTATGCGCTGCAAAAAAAATTAACTCTCACAGAAGAAACCATATCATGAGTCAAGATAAACAATATAGTATCGGCATTGTTGGCGTTAGGGGGTATGTGGGACAAGAGTTACTTAAGCTAATACACAATCATCCTAATCTTAACCTTGACTGGGTGAGTTCCAGGCAACTTAAGGGTCAAGCAATAGGCTCTATTTTTCAAAAAACAGACCTAACCAACCGCTGTCATTGCGAGGAGGCACGACGTGGCAATCTCCATCAGCTTTGCATACAGCCTGAACAAGCAAGTACATCTTCAGG
>JAESTB010000603.1 GCA_016763815.1 Arenicella sp. | reverse complement strand
CATTCGGCTTAAATTCTGATTGTCGACAATTATTTGGCCAGATGTTGGTTTCTCAATACGAGTAATTAGCTTAAATAATGTGCTTTTTCCGGCACCCGAATGACCTGATAAAAAGGCCATTTCGCCCGCGGCCAATTCGAAGCTCACATCTTTCAGTGCCTCGTGCCCATTAGGGTAGCGTTTGTTGACGTGGCTTAGTTTTATCATCTTGGTTATATCTAAGTTGTTGTTCCGGCCAGCTCCGGCTTAAGCTGGTCTAAGTCAGGTATTAATGCATCGGCAAAGGCATTAGCCTCAAACGTCTTTAAGTCCATATAGCCTTCGCCGACACCGATATAACGAATCGGCAGTTTGTATTTTTGTGTTAGTGAAATTGCCAAGCCGCCTTTGGCCGAGCCATCTAATTTTGTCAGGCAAATACTGGTAACGCCCACGGCTTTTTGGAAGTGCTCTAATTGCGACAAGGCATTTTGACCCGTGCCGGCATCTAGTATCTGCATCACTTCATGCGGCATAGACGGATCTAAATTTCCTAGAACACGGTTGATCTTCTGCAGCTGTTCCATCAAGTCAGACTGTGTATGTAAGCGGCCAGCGGTGTCGATAATGAGCACTTCTGTGCCCTTCACAATTGCCGAACTTAATGCATCATGAGCCACTGCCGCCGCATCCGCGCCATGTGCTTGTGCTACCACCGGGATGTCCATACGTCTACCCCATTCTTGCAATTGCTCGACTGCAGCGGCGCGAAATGTATCAGCCGCTGCTAGCATTACCGTCTTGCCTTGATCTCGAAATTGCTTAGCAATTTTGGCCGTAGTGGTGGTTTTGCCGACACCATTTACGCCAACCATTAGCATTACATAAGGGCGTTGATGTAATACGTTCCAAGGTTGCTCGGCCGGTTTTAGCATGGTGGCTATCTCAGCTTTTAAACCGGCTACGACACCAGCGGCATCTTGAATTTTCTCGGATTGGACTCGTTGGCGTAGCTTTTCGACTAATTCAAGACTTGCTTCAACGCCGATATCACAGGTGATGAGTACCTCTTCAAGATCGTCGAAAAGTTCGTCATTGATATCGAATGAACCTTTGAAAACATCACCAATTTTGCCCATAAGGCTGTTGCGGCTTTTGTCTAAGCCTTCTTCAACCGTTACGGGCTCAGACGTGGCTTGGTCATCTTGATTTTTGTCGCGACCGAAAAAGCGAGCAAAGCCCGAACGTTTCTTTTGTTCTGGCTGCTGGTCGGTAGATTTAGGTTCTTGATGTGTGTTTGTTTCGGTCATTCTATTGTAAGGCTATGGTATTGTCTGGCTGGGTCGCCATCCGATTAACCGTATTGTAGGGATTGTCCAAAAAATCACAATGAAACCACGTGCTAAAACAAACTCGATTCGCATAATTGCCGGTCAATGGCGCGGCCGTCGGCTACCAGTGCTTGATATTGACGGCTTAAGGCCAAGTACTGACCGGGTCAGGGAGACTCTTTTTAACTGGTTGATGCACGATATTGCTGGCGCTCGCTGCTTGGATTTGTTCGCGGGCAGCGGAGCCTTGGGTTTAGAGTGTCTATCCCGAGGGGCGTCCAGCGTGGTATTTGTGGAATCGGACAAACGTATCGCATCACAATTGCAGCAAAACTTACAAATCTTGAATTGTTTGGATGGTGGCGAGGTTATTGTGCAAAGCGCGATCAATTTTTTGCGTCACCCGGCGGCAACTCAGTTCGACTTAGTGTTCTTAGATCCGCCGTTTGACTCAGATCTGCTAGCGCAAGCTATGCCGTTGTTAGTTGAGAACGGCTGGTTAGCTGACGGAGCATTAGTGTACGTTGAGCAGGCCTCTAAGAAAGACCCCGAGGAGCCACCGCAAAATTGGCAAGACTATAAAGAGGGCAAAGCTGGCTATTGTCGCTACACAGTTTATCAAACTTAGAGTGTCAATAAAGCAGTTCAGCCTATACGCCATGCGATGTTGCGGTGTTATACTAAGCGAATGACGAAAAAAGTAGCCATTTACCCTGGAACCTTCGACCCTATTACTAACGGGCACTTAGATTTAGTGGCGCGAGCCGAACAAATTTTTGACGAAGTGATAATCGCTGTGTCCGATAATCCACGCAAAAATCCTCTATTTTCGACCGCAGAGCGTGTCGCGCTGGTAGATCAGGCGACTAAAGATATTCCTCATGTTCGAGCGGAGAGTTTTGATGATCTTTTGGTCAATTTCGTCGCAAGCAAGAATGCAAAGTTCGTGATACGTGGACTGCGAGCGGTCTCTGATTTTGAGTATGAATTTCAATTGGCTTCTGCCAACCGACGTTTGGATAACAATGTCGAGACAATTTTTTTAACGCCACTGGAGGCAAATTACTTTATTTCGTCTTCGTTAGTGCGAGAAATCTCATATTATCAAGGCGATATTAGCAGCTTTGTGCCTGAACATGTTGAGATAGCGCTGGCGGAAAAATGGGCATCCAAGAAGAATGAGGACGACTAGTTTCCTCTCATTGATCCTCGCGACCATTTCACTATTTTATTTCACTATTTTTTCCACTGTGTGATCAACCATGGCACTTTTTATTACGGATCAATGCATAAACTGTGATGTTTGTGAACCAGAGTGCCCTAACGATGCGATATATCAGGGCGAGCTGATTTATGAAATAGAGGCTTCAAAATGCACCGAATGCATTGGCCACTTTAATAAAGAGCAGTGCATAATAGTGTGTCCGGTCGATTGCATATTGGTTGACCCTGAACACCAAGAAAGTCAAACAATTCTGCAGCAAAAATATCAGCAGCTTACCGGTAAAGAGTACGACCCTTCTGCGGAAGCCTCCTAGCGAACGGAGTTTTTGGCTTAAATAAGGTTATTCACCTATTTTTTGCATCTCGATTTCTACTAACTGTGGAGCGGCTAGTGCCGTTTTTAAATTTCTCGCGCGCATTTCCAACCAGAACGACGATGTCTTTTCGTAGTAGCCGATTTTTTTTAATTTTACAATAATAGTTTCACGATTACCGTTGGTATTCTTCCAACGGAATGTCATTGGCGTGGTGCCGATAACGCTTCCGTCGTTAGCGCTGATTACTTGCGCGCCAGAGGGCGACGATACTATTTTCGCCGCGCCGTAATAGCTTGCGCATGCTGATATGCTAAGCGCTAACGCTACACACATCAGTAATCTCAACGTCTTCTGGAGTACTGCGAATTTATTTGCAATAAGTCTCTTAAGCATGGAGTTTGGCATCTTGGTTTAAATCGCTGGAGGATGGCTTGGAAATAATAACACTG
>JAESTB010000602.1 GCA_016763815.1 Arenicella sp. | reverse complement strand
TCGAGAGATTGGGCCTAGCCGATCGTATCGGGCACTTGCCTCGTCAGCTGTCTGGCGGAGAACAACAACGGGTAGCGTTGTGTCGTGCCTTTGCCGTACAGCCTAAAATTTTGTTTGCCGATGAACCCACGGCTAACCTCGACACATTGACGGCAGAAACAGTGCTGGATCAGCTCTTCTCTTTGCAACGCGAACTCAATACCAGCATGGTGATCGCGACACATGATAGAGCGTTGGCGCTGCGTTGTGATCGAGTGTTGCAACTGCAATCTGGCCGCTTAGTCGCGGAGGTTTGAAGATGAACAAGTTCACTCAAATCATCATATTAATGAAGCGTCTTAGTCGGCCAACAATTGGGCAGAAGGCGAATCGCTTGTTAAGTCTTTGTATCATTGTCTGTACCTGCGTGGCGGCTAGCCTAGGTTTTTTTTCTAACAGTGTTCAATCAGCGCTTGATAATGACATCGCCCGTTATCTTGGTGCGCCCATGGTGGTACGAGCAGAACAGCCATTACCACTAGAGCTGTTCGCGTTAGATGGGCTCGCTCCGCCCGTTGTTACCGCTAGTATCACCACTGGCGCTATGGCTAATAATGCTTATCAAAGTGTGTCGCTGAAAGGCGTGTCTGCTGGCTACCCTCTGCAGGGAGAACTCGTGATCCGTACTGCTGAGGGCGAAGCCAGCCTCAGTGCCGCCAGTCTTACCGACGGTTCGATGTGGCTCGATCAACGCGCGATGGATCAGCTCGATATTCAACTCGGCGGTAAAATTCAAATTGGCAGTGCGTGGCTGATTGTGACAGGTGAAGTGGTGCATGAGCCTGACCGTTTAACACAGTTCCAGCACGCACTGCCTAGGGCGATGGTAAACCTCGAAACGTTGGCGAAAACAAAAGTAAATATTGACAACAATCGTGGCGAACACCGTGTCCTTATTAGCGGCGAAGAAGCGGCGCTGGTGCAACTCGAAACATTGCTCGCCACTTCTATTACCCAAAAGTATGAAGTGCTTAGGCCCGGCAAAGGCCGTCATCCATTCTCACGCATTAGCTTGCGTGCTGAACGCATGTTAACCGTCATCTTGGTTTTGATCTTATTAATGTGTGGTGGTGCCGCTGCGACACTGGCCGATCACTCAGTACGCAACTATGCGATGCCCGCTACTGTATTGCGCTGCATGGGAGTGAACCGTAAAGCCGTTGCCTGGGCTCTGTGTTTACAGCTGATGTTGTTAGCGCTAGTAATGAGTCTAGTTGGCTGTCTGCTAGGGTGGTTTATCCAACCGCTGTTGATTGATGTGATGCAGCCGCACATGACCTTGCAAGTAGCAGAGCTCACTCTAGGTGATTTACTAGGCCCTATCGGCATCGGTTTAGTCACTGTGATTGCCTTTGTTGTGCCGAAGCTACAGCAACTCGGTTCGGTCTCAGTCACCAGCGTACTGCGTGGTCACATTGAAAAGCCTAAACGATTTTATTTAACCACCCTGAGCGCCAGAGCTGTGGTATTCGGTATGTTGTGGTTCAGCAGCGATAATAGTCAGCTAACAATGATGTTGGTCGGCGCAGTGGCATTTCTGATCATACTGTCGATAGGCTTTGGTTGGGGCCTGAGTAAGGTATCGGCACAGGCGCATCGGCTCTTTCGTGGCCCGATAAAAGTTGCCGTGCGCTCGATAGGCCGATCGCCTGGTCGGCATATTACGCCACTTGCCAGTGTATCAATTGCGATGATGGCGGTTTTAATGACGGTAACGCTACGAGGCAGTTTTCTGGACGTGCTACAGGTACAGATGCTGGATACCGATGGCAACTATATTTTCACCAGTTTGCCCGCCGAGCAACGAGATAATTTCAAACGAGCCATAGCAACGGGTAAGGCCGAGCTTAAGGGCCTTTACCCAACGGTGTCGGCAAGGCTAGTGAGCATTAACGGTGTTGCGATTGATGAAGCCTTAAAAAAGGAAAGCGACACGCGAGAAGAAACTCGCTCTAAGGTTCGTCTGTCTTGGGCTGAGCAATTGCCGACCAACAACGGACTATTGCAAGGTAACTGGCCAAGCCCTGGCAGCAATGATGTGTCGGTAGAATACGAAGTAATGAGTGATTTGGGCCTTGAGTTAGGGGATAAACTCGGCTTTCAAATCGGCGACGTATTACTAACGTCGACCATTAGTAGCCAACGAGAATACAAAGGTGGTGGTTCACGCATGATGTTTTGGTTTATGTTTGCAGCTGATGCCCTTGCGCCCTTCGAGCAGCATTACATGGGAGGAATTATGATTAATGATCAGTCGCATAATATGCTTAGTACCATTAGTGCTACCTTCCCTCAAGTGCGCATCACCGACCTTGAACGCCAGATTTCAGGCATACGAGACATGATGGTTATGCTGACCCGGTTGATGAATACCACTCTGATACTGTTACTCGCCGGCGCCTTGATGGTTATTGTCGCTAGTGCCTTCGTCAGTACCGCAAATCGGCAGACACAAAGCACCTTGATGCGAGCCATCGGCTTACGCCGCGCCCAGTGCTATGCCATGAACATCACCGAACAATTAGTGGTTGGATTGGTTGCCTGTCTGATAGGGTTATTGGGCGTACAACTAATCGCGGGCTTTATGTTTCAGAACTTGTTCGCCTTACCTTACCAATTAGATTGGAGCAGCGCCCTATTCTTGACGGCGCTGATCAGCACGGCTTTTGTCGGCCTGGGTTGGCTGTTTGCCTTTCGTCAACTGCGGCAACCTGTCAAACTCTCGTAGAGCGGAGATGAATAACACCATGAGAATTCTGATCATTGAAGACAACCCTGATATTGCTGGAAACATTGGTGATTATCTGCAGCTGCAGGGCCACATAGTTGACTTTGCCAGCGACGGTTTGCTGGGGCTCAATCTCGCCATAGAACACACCTTCGACGCGATCATTCTGGATATTAATATGCCCCGTATGGACGGTTTTGAAGTGTGCCGTCAACTACGTGGCGAACACCAGCTCGACACTCCAGTGTTAATGCTTACCGCACGTGATTCACTGGCGGACAAGACCACCGGTTTTGAGTTGGGTGCGTGGGATTACCTAGTCAAACCTTTCGAATTAAAGGAGTTATCGATGCGACTTGATGCATTGAAGCTCAGGCAAGCGCCAAATCGAAGTCGCACCCTTAGCGTTGGAGACCTAAGTTTGAATCTGGATAAATGGCAAGCGGTACGCGGAGGCAAGGTGCTGAATCTGCATCGCGCCAGCCTTCGGGTTCTTGAGATGTTGATGCGTGCGTCACCCAATGCTGTCTCTCGGCAGGACATAGAATTTTTCCTATGGGGCGACAACCCTCCCAGTAGTGACCCGCTTCGTTCTCACATGTATGAATTACGGCGTGAGCTTGATAAACCGTTTGCATTAAAAATGCTCAAAACAATGCGAGGAATAGGCTTCGCACTGAGTGCCGACGGAGGCAAGCATGGCGATTAGTATTACCTCGCGCGTTCGTAACGCGATGGTCGGTCTGACCTTAGGTTTATGCCTACTATTCGCGGCCTTAATCTTCCTGCTGGTATACGTCATTGAAGACCAAGTATTTGTAAACCAAGTGAAAGTTGAACAGGCGATGTTTGAACAAATCATCGAAGATGCCGACCCACAAGAAATACGCGATTGGCAACCGTTTAATAGAAACATACAACGCATCGACTCATTGGATAATCTACCTAACAGCTTACCAGCTATGGCATTATCGAGCTTAGCCGAACGCCGTGGAGTGCACGAATATTTTGATGATGACAACGCGATGTTCATCGCAAGCCTTATGTTGCCAAACAACGCCGGCAGGGTTTATCTGGTATACGATGTTAAGGGCCTCCTTGTTGTGCGTAACACCAAGCGCACACTGTTTTTTCTGATTGGCGGGTTGACACTGATCATTGCTTTGGTGGCGATATTATTGGCACGTCAACTCACAAAGTCTACTCTTGCACCCGTATCTCGCTTGAGTCACGCACTGCAAAACAATGACCTTGATCATGTCGTCATAGAGTTAGCGAATGAATTCTCAGAGGACGAAATCGGTGTTCTAGCACATGAGTTAGCGCAAGCACTAGAGCAAGTGCGTAAATCTGCCGAGCGTGAATACCAATTCAACCGTGGAGTCAGTCATGAGTTACGCTCGCCAATACAGGTCGCACAGTCAGCTGCCGAATTATTGCACCTAATCGCTGGAGATGCAGACACACAACTAAGCAAACCGATCGCCCGCTTGCAGCGATCAGTGGTTGAGATGAATGAAATTGCCGAAGCCTTTTTATGGCTGGCGAGTGACCGTGTGGTAGAACAGAGTGAAATGGCTTCGACGGCTGCGCTACAAAAGATGCTTATCGCGGTTCAATCAGGGTTTCATACGCATGAAATTGTCGTCAATACGACACCGTTAGCGCCACATTATTATCCGCTACCGAGTACGGTTTTGTCGGTGGTGTTGCGAAGCCTTATACGCAACGCGGTAGTACATGGTGAGCCGCCAACAATCGTGGTTGACATGCACGCCGACCGCATCACGGTAAGCAATTCGATTAACCCGGCGGCTCGCGAAAATAAGGGCTTTGGTATAGGGCTGAGTATTGTGCAGCGTATATGTGATCGCTTTGATTGCGAATTAAACACGCAGTTACAAGGCGACAAGCGGTACTGCTCATCTGTGGTATTTAATAGCAACTTGAGTTGACCCTCAAGAACTTAGTTGCTTTTATTCGTATTGGCCTTAGTGGCTACTTTTCCGGCTCACGTTGACATATTCGAATGAGTCTTCAATACACTTAATAGTAGACGGTACACAAACGGTCACCTTTACCGCCTCAGCACCCGGACATGCTAACGGAACAGATACGCTTACTGTGGCCGACGATGACGTTCCTGAATTGTCGGTTGTTATTGCCAATGATTCAATCAGTAAAAATGCCGGTTTGGCAGCGACCACGGCAACAGTATCTCGCAATACCGACACCACATCAGCGCTGACCGTAACTCTCTCGAGCAACGACACCACAGAAGCCACCGTACCGTCAACGGTTACGATTCTGGCAGGGCAACGCAC
>JAESTB010000052.1 GCA_016763815.1 Arenicella sp. | reverse complement strand
GCCGCGAGGTTGCAAGCTAGTCGTTTCATGGCGGTTGTCAATGAGGTGCGTGATGAGGCTATCATCGCGGGCGACAACTTTGCCTTGATTGTCGATGATAACGCTGGAACTTATCGTTTCGAGTCCACGCGCTCGCAACAAGCATCGGCGGCCGATACGCTGTTGAAAAGCCGTTTGGTTGATGAAAAAGTGACGCTTGACTGGGAGGTCTATGAGGTGTTCGAAAGTGACGCAAAAACCGAGGCAAGAGTGCTGATCACATCACTGGGAGAAATCACGCCGTTTGAGGCGCGCTTCAAGGGGACTGAGTTGAGTTATTCCGTGCTTGTTAATCAAGAAGGTCAGTTAGAGCGAGTTGATAAAAAAGCGGTGGCTTTTTAATGTTGGCGTCTGTAACAGCCAGCCGTCAGTCAGGTTTTACTCTGATTGAGGTGTTAGTAGCCTTACTAATTGTGTCTCTAGGAATTGTCTCAGTGATACAGGTTACCGCCAAGCACGTTAGCAATATCACTGAGCTTGAGAGGCGTATGCTGGCATCTTGGGTCGCCAGCAATTATATGGCCGAGATTCGGCATGATGCCAAAGTTGATAAAATTCGAAGTGGCGGTAAAACCGAACGGGTTAAATTGGGTGGTCACGAATGGCGATTGAAAGCAAACATAGAAGAAACAGAAGTCGAGAAGGTATTCTTGGTGACCATTGAAGTGGCTGATGATAGTAATATCGACAAAAAGGTTTACGCCAATGTGACTAGCGCAGTTGCCGATCGCCTGTGATAACCGTGACTCGATTTAAAGCGTTTAAGCGTGCCGTAGGGTTTACCCTGATTGAGATCATGGTCGCGGTGGCAATCTTTGCCGTAATCGCCAGTATCGTTGGGCCAGCGCTGTTTCAATTTTTAGACATTCGCGAGCGAGCGGGCGCCAAACAAGACCAGCTAGAGGGCTTGCAAAAAACATTTCTCTTTTTAGCCAATGACCTACGTTATGCCAGTAATCGACTTGGCAAGGACGAGTACGGTGAGCCAGCTGATGCTACATTGACTGTTGGTGAAGGTAGCCTAATAGCACTTACGGCTTCCTACCCAGATTTAAATTTGGGCGGTCTCGGTGTGCCTCGGCGAGTCAGTTGGAAGTTGGAGGATGGCGTGTTGCAGCGAATTCAATCGCCTGTGATGGACCCCGACGGTGACACGCGAACCTTCAAGCAGTCTTTGCTTAGCGATGTCAGAGAAATTGAAATTGAGCTGAGCATTGTTGAAGATGGGCGCGACAATACCAGTAAAAAATGGGATGAAAAGACTCGGCTCCCAGATAAGATAGAGATCACCATAACCATGGAAAACAAGCGGCAATACCGACGAGTGTATAGCATGCTTGGTGGAGACACGCTGGACGCCCTTGCCGCTACTCTGAACGCCGGCCAAGGAGGCCCTGGGGGGCGCAATGGTGGCTCTTCAGGTGAAGGTGATGCTGATCGCAGAGTCTCACCTCCACGTAGGCCTGCGCCCGGAACCGAAGAATGACCCTAACTAGTCGGCATAAGCCTTATCAGCGTCAAATGCCTAGGCATAAACGGCAAGGTGGTGTTGTGCTTATTGTCGTGGTCTTGGCTATTGTACTCATGGTGACGCTGCTGGCGATAATGATTGAAGACCAGCATATTTTTATTCGCAGATTGGGTAATCAAAAAGTTGCTGAACAAGGTTATCAATACAGTCAGGGGTTAAATTCGTGGGCTGAGCGAGTGTTGCATAACGATGCCAACCGAACTATTGATCATCTTGGCGAAAAATGGGCTAAATTTGGGCGACCTGAGGAAGAGAATAGCGGCCAAGACGGAGAGTCTGAGTCGTTCTCATTTGATCGAAGCACCGCCGCTTCCGAACAGGAAGATAGAGAAGAGAAAGAAGCCACCATTGATTTTGGTATTGATGGCCTAGAGGTCTCAATTGATGATCTTCAAGGCCGCTACAACTTGAACAATCTTGCGGTTAAAGAACCTCAAGCAGCCGATGGTCAAAAGAAAATTTTTCTAAACCTTTTAGAGCTGCTTGAAATTGGTGAGTTTGATGAACGCGACCGATTGTATGGGGCATTAGTTGACTGGATTGATGAAAATGATTTATCCGGGCCAAACGGGTTTGAGAGCGGTGATTATGGTAGCAAGCGTGTGCCATATTTTGCCGCCGACCAGAAGCTCACTTCGATCGGTGAGTTGAGGTTTGTCGAAGGGTTTACCGAAGACGTGATCAACAAACTGCGGCCATTTGTGACTGTATTGCCTGTAGAGAACGCAAAAATCAACATCAATACCACCACCGCTGAAGTGCTTGCAAGCCTTAATGGCGCTACCGTAACAGACATATCATCGGTTGCCAGTTTTCTTGCTATACGAATGGATCCGGGTTTTCAGGGCTTCAGCCGAATTCAAGACGCTGAAACTGCTATCATTGGTGCGTCCGTCGTGCCATCTCAAGCTGTACCCGGAATGATGCAGGTCAATAGTCAGTTTTTTCAAATTAACGCTAAGGTAACACTCGGCAATAATGTTTTTTGCATGGAATCATTGGTGTTACGAGAGAGTGCCAGCTCAGACGGAGGCACTACTCCCAAGGTCAGTGTTTTAAGTCGCCAACATAATACGCTTTGTGAAGAACAGAGCCCAATAACAACGAATAGCGATGAAGATTTATCTTAGATTAGAAGCGCCCTACGAGTGGGCAAGGGTTAGCGGCAAAAAAGTTGTTGCTTTTGGCGAAGTGCCACAACTTGCTGATTACCCAATTGGTGATGAAGACGAAGTCATTGGCGTGGTGTCGGGCGAGTGGGTAACAACTCATCGCGTTAGCTTGCCAGCTAAAACGCGCAAGCAATTCAACATTGCACTGCCTTACTCGCTTGAAGAATCGATTTCTGAAGACGTAGAAAATATGCATTTCATTTGCCCTAGCTGGAAAGCCGGTGAAGAAAGCAGAGTGTCGGTCGTTTCCAAGTCAAAAATGATCGAATGGAAGAACTTAGCAACTGAGCATCGTTTGCCAATAAAGCAGTTAGTCCCAGAACACTCTTTAATACCGTTTCATGATGCAACCGACTGCTCAGTAGCCTTGGTCGATAATGAGTTGCTAGCTAATCATCGAAATGGGCTCGGCGTTAGTATTGATCAAGACTTCATTGATGTATGGCTCATGGACGTACCATCCAGCGATGTTATCGCCGTTAATAGTGAAGAGCTAACTGAAAAGCTTATTGCCATGGAACCGGATAGAGATATTCGGTTTTGGGATTTTGGCAGTAAGTTAGCTCACTGGCTGGAATATGACCAGGCCCTTGCGATTGATCTTTGGTCTGATACGTATCGACCACGTGTTAGTCGCGTGGGCAAAGCCATGTTCATTATTCCATTAATGATTATAGGCTTCAGTTTATTGCTTAAGTTCGGCTTCGATTCGTATCGCTACTTCAATCTGCATGCTGAAATTGCGTCTGTTCAGGCTGAG
>JAESTB010000601.1 GCA_016763815.1 Arenicella sp. | reverse complement strand
TTCGGTTGGTCCATAATGATTAACCAAGTCAAATCCTAGGCCGCTATCATCGTTCAATGTTAGCTTATCACCCCCTGTCAGTAAGTAGCTTAGGCCTAGATTCTGAGCCTGATTTAGTCCAATAATGGCTTGTGCAAGCGGCGTTGGCATAAAGCAAATATCGATTTTAGCCTGGCCTATCCAGCGCGCTAACGGCTCTGGATCACGCCGAACATTTTCTGGAGCCAATACCAAAGTAGCACCCGCCACCAGATAAGGCCATGTCTCCCAGACGCAAGCGTCAAAGCCAACACCCGCCAACTGGCTCGCTCGATGTTTCGCGCGCACCGAATACTCAGTGTTATGCCAAACCAACAGGTGATTCAACGCTTGATGCGAAACGGCCACACCTTTGGGCTTACCGGTTGAACCCGAGGTGTAAATTATGTACGCAGTGTCGGCAGCAGATTTGATGGCTAAATGATCATTATCTGACTGGGCGACCACCTCCTGTTCTAACTCAGAAGGAGTAATGCATTTAACTGAATGATCAATAAACCCTTCTCGCTGATCAACAATGAGTAAACGTAACTCTGCATCTTCACAGATGTAATTGATACGCTCCTGAGGATAGCTCGGGTCGATTGGAATATAAGCAGCACCGATACGCCAAATAGCCAACTGTAATACAATGCTATTAAGTTGCATTGGCAGTAATAGACCAATACGATCACCGTGACCACAGCCCATTGATCGCAGTCCAACTTCCATGCTTCGAGCACGATTGATCAAAGCCTCATAACGCACGTCAATATCATCAGCCTGTAACGCAATATTGTCAGGAAATCGTAAAGCAAGGTCGCGGATCTGTTGATCAATACACAAAACAGGTTCGTTAATAGACAGGTTTGCCGCCTTTGCAGTAACGATCTGATCGGCTGGTGTATTGATCAATGTCTCAAGGGATAAACCGGCTAGCCGATCATTCGGGGCATTCGCTATGCTCTCTAATAACTGTTGCCAATGGTCGACAACGGTCTGCATCCGGTGATGTTCGAATAGCGTACTGGCATACACAAAATTTCCACTAATTTCCCCTTCGCATTCACGTAATTGCAATGACCAGTCAAATTTTGCCGAACAGTGAGGATAATCGACCAGTTCACAATCGAGTGTCGCCGTTGCTATATTTGCACTCAGAATATGCTCGCAAGCAAAGCTCGCTTGTACTAGAGGTGAGATGCCCGGAACGCGCTCTACTCCTAGCTTGTCAACCAACACATCAAATGGGAGATCGCCATGTTGATAGGCCTTTAGCAAACTAGCTCTAATAGTTTTCAAAAATGACGAAAATCGAGCCATTGGATCAAGCGCTACTGGGATTGGTAGCGTGTTGGTAAACAAACCAATCACCCCGTCAAACTCAGAGTGTTGTCGCTGACTATAAGGTGTACCAATCACAAAATTACGCTGATTGGTGTATCGATGCAGCAATACTGCATAGGCGGCAAAGCCCAACATATTAAGAGTGACATCAAATTTTCGACATAACTCCATCAGCTTAACTGAGGTAGACTCGGGTAGAGTAAAATCGACTTGCTGGCCGTTCTGGCTAGCCCGGTTGGGGCGCTTCTCGCTAATGGGTAGATTAACAACATGGTCGACTTCGGCGAGGCTATCGCGCCAAAACCGAACCTCATCTTGGGTTTTCTGAGGATCTAAGCTGGCATTTTGCCAAGCCGCAAAATACGAATAATCTAGCGTGGCACCCTTTGCTTTTGGCAACTCACTTGACTGGTAATAATGTAAAACATCATTTGCCAGAATCATCATCGAACTGCCATCAGAAATAATATGATGCATAACCAGCAGCAATACCCAACGCGGCTCGGAGCCTTGAGTCTCCGTAGTCAAGGCTAATAATTTAGCCCGTAAAAGTGGCGCTTCTTTTAGGTTAAATGGCCTTTCAATAAAGTCCTCTGCTGAGCTGCGCCAATTTTGCTCGCTCACGCTATCCGACAATGACTCCTGCTCTAATATAAGTTCAATATGGCCGCCATCACTGACTGCGATGTCGTCTTCAAGCAAATCAAAACTACAGCGAAAACCGAATTGATCTGCGACCACTTTATTAATCGATTGTTGCATTGATTGATGACAAAGCTCACCACGAATCTTTAGCGCGACACCGACATGATATGCCGAGTGATGACTGTCTGCGCTCAGATCATTGAGCAACCACATTCTTCTTTGCGCAGGTGACACGCTGTTATAACCATCAAGCTCGATGGCGTTCCATTGAGCTTCGCCAACGGTGGCATCACCACCTTGGTGCTGCATTGAAACTTCGTCCATGAATTGACCAAAGGTTGGTTTATCAAATAGAACGTTCCTCGGCAGCTGTAAGTTGAGAGCTTGGTTCACTCTAGCAATCAATTGCGCAGCAAGTAATGAGTGACCACCGAGATTAAAAAAGTGACTGTTAATGAAAACGTCATCAATATTTAGCGCACGCTGCCAAACGCTGGCCAAAACGTCACGGAGTTCACCATGCCCTCGTTCTTCGGGGGTATCATCACTCGATAAATATTCTTGCTGATAGAGTGTATGTAAGGCCCTACGATCTAACTTACCATTAGCATTCCTTGGTAAAGCATGCAGATAAATATAACTATCAGGCAGCATGTAATGTGGTAATTTGTGTGCCAACTGTTTGTTTATTTCATGCATCTCTAAGCGCGATGATTGCGGATTCGGGTCAGACACATTGTTATTTTCGGTGATGAATGCTAACAAGCGGTGGGTGCGATAATCCTCTCCCACCATGATGACAATGGACTCAGAAATCTCATCAAGCTTCATCAGAGAGACTTCAATTTCACCGAGTTCAATGCGAAAACCACGCAGTTTAACTTGATGGTCAACTCGCCCGGCAATATCAAAATCTCCAGATTTAAGCTCACGGGCTAAATCACCACTTTTATACAAGCGATCCCCGGGAATCTGGGCAAAAGGGTTAGGCACAAAACGTTCTGCCGTCAATGCAGGTTGGTTGATATAGCCCATACTGACCCCTTTTCCGGCAATGAATACCTCGCCTAAGGATGCCGTTGGTAATTGACGTAAATGTGGATCTAATATGTAGACATGCGAGTGCTCAAAAGCTTTGCCAATGACTGGGTTATTAATGCCATCTCTTGAAACAATGTGACCTGTGCAATAGATAGAGTCTTCTGACGGTCCATATAAATTGTACACATTCTCTATATGCCCTAAACCGTACAGGCGGTCAGCCAATGATCGGTATAAGCGATCGCCTGCCATCACAACCGCAATAACGCTTGGCGGAAAGGCGCCCTGCATTACTAAGGTATCAACAATCGGAGGCACGGCATGAACCAGGGTAACCAAGTTCTTTCTCGGCACATCGGCTAATGACAAGCTATCTTCGCCCAACACAATACTTCCTCCGAGTACCAATGGAGCAAAGATTTCAAAAATGGACAAATCGAATGCAATAGAACTTCTGGCGAACACGCCCTTAAGTTCCTCTTGACTGTAATTGGCAGATGCCCAATCCAATCTTGAGATTATATTTCTGTGGCTAATCCCAACCGCTTTAGGCTGCCCAGTTGAACCGGATGTATAGGTGAACGATGCCAAGCCCCCAGGTATCACTTTACAATACTCATCAATACCGACAATGTTGCTTTCGCAAGGCAACAATAAATCTTGTAAATCAACCATCCCGGTGGTTGCTTTGTAAGGCTTCTGAGTTGTGTGATCGAAAATCATCAATCTTGGAGAAAGATCATTTAAAACGTACTCAATTCGTGCGTCAGGATAATTTTTATCCAACGGTACGTAAGCAGCCCCAACACAATGTATTGCGACTAAGCTTGCAATCATCTTATAGCTACGCTGTACCATAATAGCGACATAATCACCCGCCACCACGCCTCTTTCTTTGAGTTGTGCGGCTATGGTATCAACATCGTTCATGAACTGTTGATAGGTAATCTCAAGTTCACCATCTATCACCGCGATGGTTTCAGGCTGCCGCTGAGCGGTATTCCTAATCAACCTATCCAAACGTGAATCGAGTGATAGCTTCAGGGGCTCATCGGGCATTGCCTGAACTTTCTGTGCCACAGCCACCATGTCGCGCACTTTAGGGCTATCGCTTTCCAACGCTTGTTGCATAAGCAAATGAAATGAGTCAGAAAGACCGCCGATAAAATCAGCGTCAAAATATGCTTCGCTGTAATTCCAGACTAGGTGGCAACCCTCTTCAAGTTCAGCAACAGTGAGCGTTAAAGGATGACTCGCGCCTTGAATACCATTACTGGTCGCAAAGCGAAAACGACCTAGTTTTCCTTCAACGCTAAAGGTATCGTCACGTTGCCGCTTATTCCAATTAAACATGCATTGAAAAATGGGTATTCCGCCGGAACTCCTATCGGGGCAAACCTCCTCCACAATACGAGGAAAAGGAAAACGTTGATGCTCAAGCAGAGCCGCCATTTCACTTTGCAGGGCTAACAAACCATCGGCAAAACTGGCGTTATCATCAATCTCAATTCGTAGAGGAAGGGTATTAACGAAGTGACCGAGAGTATCGTAAAAATCCACATCGCTTCTACCCGATGTAGGGATGCCAACTATCTGGTCTTGGTTGGCCGAGAACTTTTTTAGCGACACTAAATACACGCCCAAAAAGAATATGAACGAAGAGACGCCTACCTTTTTGGCCTTATCAGCAACTCGATCAAACTCAGCTTGCGACCACGACTGTGTGTAAGAAGCGCCTTGGGTCAATGACTTACCTAACTTTACTGGCACAGGTGCCATATCCAACTTTGGCAGTTCTCCAATCAGTTTCTGCCGCCAAAACTGGCTATCAACTGTGGCTTGTTCACTCCTTATATATTCATCCTCAGCGGATACAAAATGGTTATATTGAGCAGCGATTTTTTTAAGCCTAGCATCTCGCTTATCCACGATGGCTTGATAAAGCTCTCCTAACTCAGAGAGAACAATCTCCAATGACCAAAAATCAACCACGATGTGATGAGCCGCCAATACAATGACACAAGGTTGATCATCAACTTTAATTAAAAGCAGTTTACACAAGGCATCCGCTAATAAATCAAACGGTTGATCAACGAACTGTTGTATCTGCTCGTTTAGCTCTTGTTCATCAGCACCAACCAAATCAAGGTTCTGCAAGGCATGGGTGAAATTGATATCAACGCGATAACCAACATCGTAAGAATTCTCAACAATCTGACTGTGCAAGATTGGGTGACGCTGCAACAAAGCTCGAAAGGCGTGGTTAAGTGCCCCACTATCGATGTCATCAACATCCAGTACGCAAGCAACATTATAGGCAACGCTGTGCGGGTCCAATTGAAATAAGGTGTAGAGCGAGCGCTGTGAATAGGACAAATTCTCGTCAACACTATCCTGTAAATGTGCCACCAGAGTATCTTTATGTGCCTTTAGCTGCGCAACGAGATCGCTGTTCAAATTAGACTGGCTGCCTTTAACCCTTAGCTTTTCACCATCTAACCAAAGATCAATATCCAGTTTTTTTAACTTGTCTATAAAAGCACGGGCATCGAAAACAACAGACTTTGAAACATTGCTAGTCGGCTCTATACGGTTCATAACTCAAGCTCCATTATCACTTCCTCATTTCCAATAATTTCCATGACATTAAAATTTTCTTCATTCGACTGAGCGCTAATGTCATGCACTGCAGACAGGGAAAACGCGTCATTGCTCGACACCGATGCTTCAACCAAACTAACCAATTGATTGGGCGAGAGGTCCGTCATCAGATTTTTTAGCGAGAGTGAATGACCGTAATACTTCTTGATTAGCTGAGCGATTTCCATTGCTTTTAAAGAGTCAACCCCGAGCTCTCGCAAGGGCAGAGTCATCTGTTCATCTGGTAGTGCAATGCCCAAGGTACGATCTAATAAATCAATAATTTGCGCTGATAGAGATAGACCGTCTCGCTGTAATTTCAGTGAATGCTCCGAATCCGTGTTACTCGCGCTGGTACTATCCGACATCCCTCGCCAATGCCTCGCCAATATAGCTTTATCAACGCACCTAAAAACCACAGTGGAAAGAACAACTTGCGGTTTGTTTTCTGCATCCAAAATATACACATCGGCGACTCGTTCAGTGTCATCAAATCGCTTCAAATGCACCCATATCTTTTCAGGCATGCGTTTTAAACCATCAAAGTCAAACTGCATGGAGCCAACTGCGACAGGCAAAGCGATAGTGTCTGATTGTTTTTTTGAGAGCCCTGAACTGCCACCATCTTTCGCTAGAAACTCAAGCAGATGAAATGCGGTATCAACAATCCCGGGACTTAACGGAGCCAAGTCAAACATGGCATCTCTTTGAGTTTCAATGCGCCCCTCAGCCCAGTCACCGCAGGTCTTGACCGATCGCAACCACCGATGATGAGGCCCAAAAGCATACCCTTTATGGACTAACTCATCGTAAAAACGTATAATCTCAGCACCTTCAACTAACGTTGAAGAAGCGGACTCTGGAAACGAATCATGCTCCATTTCCAAACGATCTGCTCCAGTTCGCCAGCTACCGCCTAAGTGCTCTTCCCATTGCTCGCCACGCTCGCTCAACAACTGAAAAACACCCTCTTGCGGACCCGCTGGCTGGCTAGTTTCGTTGTCCTCATTATCGATCAACAAACGAGTAGTCACAGCATCCGTATGGCTCAACAGCAAAGCAGTATGAAGTACTAGATCATTCAGCGTAATGGATGATGAATCATCTATTCGATTGGGTTTCAGCATTTTTTGCAACTGTTTCGCCACCAACATAAGTTGAGTAGATGCAGCCACTACAGGAAAATCTAGAATGACATGGTCGGCTAATAGAGAACTATGTGTGGTGGATAGAGAATACTCAAACCAATGAATACCTTTGTATGGCTGAGTTACAGCAATACCATCTAGGCAATTGGCTAATCGCCCAAGTCGAATCGGTTCCTTATGAGGTGAAAACGACACACTATTAGGCCAAAAATGCCGTCGCTGAAACGAATAACCAGGCAGCTCCAGCAATTGGTAAACGCTATCATTAAATAAATCACTAAGATCAAGCTTTACCTGTTTTTCAAATATTGCCTTAATCAACTCTGGTAATCCACTGCCGCTATCGCCGAAAAATCGTATAGAAGGCGCATGCTGACTATGAGCCAACTCAGGCTCAGGCTCAGGTCCAATCCCTATCAACAATTCCCCTCGCTTTAATTCAATATTCGGCTGAACCCAATCTGAGGAAATATCAAGATACTGCTCTTTATTATGAATAAGTTGGACATTCTTCGGCAACCTTGGCAATAGCTTTTCGGATATCAAATGATTAACTGTATCTGTCGGAGAGTTTACACATTTTTTCTCCACATTCTCAGCAAGAAATGTCAAACCTTGCTGAAGGCTTAGCTCGCCAATGGCTACCAAGGTAGGCAACAGTTTATCGCTACTCACCATGTAGCGTTTAATATTGGGTAACAGTTTCCTAAGAAAGCACAGCAGCAGATAATCAACCAAAAAAGTGCGTTTATCATATGCACCAGCCTCTCGAGCGGTCCCGTCAGGTGAGCTGAATAACTCATCTATGCCGTATCCGGTCTCGGTATTCAATAGCTTAAAATCATCGCTTAAGCATTGCTTGAACATCTTATCTTGATTCAGTTTACACAGCCACTGAACCGCACTCGCGTGCTCATAATCTAATGACAAACTTGGCGATTTAGCTGGCGGAACTGCAGTCACAGTGACATCCAATGATTGCGACAGTGACCGCAAGTCTTGAGTTAGCTTGTCAGTGGTATTGGCTAAACAGGCAAGACGGTGAGGGAAGTGCTCTCTGTGCCTGGCATAGGTAAACGCAATGTCTTTGACTTTTTTCTCGGTATTATTATCTATCCAAGAAATCAGGCGTTCAGCCGCTTCACGTAGCGCCGCTGGTGTTTTAGCGGACAAAAGAATGGGGTGATTAGCCTCTCTCTCTAACTCTCCTTGCTCGTGATTGCTACACGAATGCTGTGCCAACTCAACATGGCCTTCAACTAAATCATCGTTTTCAGCATGCCGGCCAATAACCACATGGCTGTTGCTGCCGCCAAAACCAAAGCTGCTGACACCGACTAATGTTCCTAGCTCATTTTCAGAAGAATCATGAGCCAATGGCTCACTGCATTGGGGAATTCTAATATTGTCTGCCAGCTTGATCATAGGATTTAGCGATTGCGAGTGAAGGCTTGCAGGGACTATCCCTTTGTCAATGATGAGAGCCGCTTTAATCACGGCGGCAATACCACCTGCACCTTCGAGATGTCCAACATTACTCTTGACTGAGCCGACTCTAAGCGGGCCATCTTTACCCTCTCTACCAGTTCCAAAATAATCCTGAATCGCTTTCATTTCGATAGCATCACCCACTTGAGTACCCGTCGCAGCCGCTTCAAGGTAGCGCACCTTATGTCTATTTAATCCTGCACCGCCGTACACTGACTCGAACAATGCTTTTTGCGCTCTAGGACTCGGTGCCATTAAACCGTTAGATGCCCCATTGTGATTGCTACCGGTAGCCTTGATGGTACAGATCACGTTCAAACTTTCTCGTTGGGCTTTGGATGCGGACATAATCACTATCACGCCGGCCCCTTCGCTGCGAACATATCCGTTAGCCTGTTCTCCAAAAGAATGGCAGCGACCAGTCTTTGATAGCAATCCAGCCTTGCTCAAACTACAATTAACGGCTGGCAATAATAAGAGATTACTGCCACCCACTAATGCACAGTCAATCTCACCCGCATGGATACTACTGCAGGCGAGGTGCAGGGCCGTTAGCGATGAAGAGCAAGCCGTGTCTACGTTAATACTGGGGCCGTTAAGTTTAAGAAAATAGGACAATCGATTCGCCGCAAGCGCATTACTTGTGCCTGTACCTATATAAATGTCATCGAATTCGAGCCAAGACAAAACTGAATAGTCATGGTTGCATGAACCGGTAAAAACACCGGTACTTGAATCCTGCAAGGTCGATGGAACGATTCCTGCATGCTCCAATGCCTCCCAACCGCATTCCATCAACATCCGTTGCTGAGGGTCTAGAAACATCGCTTCTTTATCACTAATACCAAAAAACTTCGAATCGAATTTTTCGATACCATCAACAAAACCACCTTGATCAGACAGCATGCTC
>JAESTB010000600.1 GCA_016763815.1 Arenicella sp. | reverse complement strand
TCGTTTGCTGCATTTTTTATTGTCTCATCCCGACCGTGTGTTCGCTCGTGATCAGTTACTCGACAATGTTTGGGGCGACCAAGTTTATGTTGAGGATCGTACCGTGGACGTGCATATTCGACGTTTACGTAAAGTATTGGAACCCTATCAGTGCGACACTTACATTGATACTGTGCGGGGAGTGGGCTATCGTTTCTCACTGCAGGACAGCTAGTCACGCGATGCTAAGCGACTCGACGCTATAGTTAGCGATAATATAGCTAGCTTCTATACTATTTTATCGCCGATACGGCACCCAATTTAACTGAAGCTCACGATCACTATGCGATATGATATCTGGAAATTCGTCGGCTTAATACTAGTGGCAGCCGTATTTGGCTACACCACCGAGCATGTTCTATTGTCCATGCTGGTAGCCTCGATCGCCATCATAGGATGGCAGGTATACCGCCTTAACCTACTGTACTTATGGGCCGAAAACCCGAAGACCAATCCAATGCCCGAGGTCAGTGGTCAACTCCATAGCCTGTATCGATCGATCAATCGCACCAATGCTAAAAACTCGAAACGCAAGCGCCAGCTAAGTGCCTATTTGACTCAATTTAGAAAAGCGGTGAGCGCGCTTCCTGATGCGATTGTATTGGTAGACGACCATGGCAAAATTGAGTGGGCCAATAAAAATGCCAATACAGTACTCGGAATTCGCTGGCCGGAAGACAGCAACGTGCGTTTCGGCGACTTAATTCGTTATCCAGAAGTGAATCGCCTATTGGAAAAAGCCAATTCAAAGAAGCCGCCGCCTGAGCTCGGTGTGATAGTCAACTCGACATCAAACAACGAGCAAACCATTAGCTTTAAGTGTATACGCTATACCAAGACTCTGAGAATGGTGATCGCTCGCGATGTAAGCCGTTTAGTTAAGGTAAATCAGATGCAATCAGACTTTGTTGCTAACGTATCGCACGAATTAAAGACACCATTGACTGTACTCAAAGGGTATGTCGAAATTTTACGCGATAATCCGGATCTGCCGCTTAAGTTTGCTAAACCGTTGGAACAAATGAACCTGCAAAGCATTCGCATGGAACTTATCGTAGGCGACCTACTGTATCTGGCAAGGTTGGAAGACAGTGACAATATATCGCCACACGAGCCTGTTAATATTACCAACTTGCTTAACACCATTGTTGATGCTGTTGGACCGTTGATTGAAGAGAAACGGCATAAACTTGAGTTAGAGATTGATTATTCGCTTATCCTCAGCGGCGCTTCAACTGAGCTACACAGCGCATTCTCAAATTTGATCACCAACGCGATTAACTACACGCCTGACAACGGGGTGATTAAGGTGCGATGGCGGAGCGAACAACACAATGGCAAAGCTTGCGCCGTATTCTCAGTAACAGACAACGGTTATGGGATTGCCTCTCAGCACTTGGAGCGCCTGACTCAGCGTTTTTACAGGGTAGACACGGATAGGTCCAGAGAAGGTGGTGGCACTGGTTTAGGCTTAGCCATCGTAAAGCATGTGCTGCAGCGTCATGCAGCCGAACTAGAAATAAAGAGCCAAGAAGAAGAAGGCAGTGTCTTTAAGTGCCTGTTCCCCCAAGGCCAAATTGTAAGCACCAAACAACAGACTAGCGCGTTGATAAGTTAAAGCGTTATTTTAGCAATCACGTAAGCATGATCGCTTGGCTTATCACTGTCTTCGCCCGGCGTGACACCGATCAGCTCATTGCCATGAATGATTTCATACTCGGCCCTACCTGACTTCGCCAACGCAGCGGATACGATACCATGCATCAGCACCTGCAATTTGCCACGGTGGTTATAGTCATAACGTTCAACCTCTGGCAGCTGCATGACTAAGTTAACCGCATCGTCGGCACACAAGGCCTCTAGAGTGCGACTAGTTTCAGTGTCGTTGAAGTCGCCGGTAACGTAATATTCATTGCCGTGACGAAGCGTTAGCATAGCCTCCCGGTGAATTATATGAGCCTGCTCAACCCTAACACCTAACTTTGCATCGGAGCCGGGATCTTTAGGCGCAAAAATGCTCTCTTGATGACGTTTAGAAGCGAGGTGCACATTGATCAGCGTTAGCCGCTTAGACGATTCTTTTTCGATAAAATCACATACCAAGGGCTTGCGAGAATCATCGAACGCCCAGTTGCCCTTGCCAATCACGTGCAGCGAGTCAGCATCGATACTGACTCGATTTGGGTTATACAAGTAGCCGTTGCGTATGTTGCCGCCAGGTTGCCCGCCATCGGCACCAAGCTCTGGGCTCACATCGACCCAGGCATATTCGATACCGCTTAACTGCTTAATAGTTAATATCAGCAGGCGATAGGTTTCGGCGGCATCGACGACGGTTGTGATTTCAGCGCCGTCGCTGTCTTGAATTTCTTGTAGGGCGACAATATCAGGCGAGTTTGCCTGTAAAACAACCGCTTGGGCTAGGGTATGAAAGCGCCCTTCTCCCCAATCATCATCAACGTCTTGCCTGGGGTTTTGCACTCGCACCGATGACTCGACATTAGGGTCTAGATTGAAACAGTTCAAGGTCATTATCGTCAGCGCACCGGCACTTGACGTCAAACCCGATTTGACCACCTCAATGAAACTCGGCTCAATCTCAAACGGCTCGCTGACCGCCATTTGATAGGCGTCTACACGATAATTTAGCGGCCCCTCTATGCGGCTATTGAGTTTAGCGCCAACGTTCAAACGTCTCGCATGATTATAGTTTGTCATGCGAAAACCCGGCAGCCAACGAAGGTGATTTTGATGGTCGCCGATAAAGCCACCGTGTGCGGTGCGCGGGGCGCTCTCGTCGACCGTCGGAGAATCTAGGGCGACAACGTAATCACCGAATTTATTACTCGGCGAGACGAAGGTTTGACCGGGCTCAATGGCAAGTAACATGCCTTCCAAGCTATTCAACAATGTTGCCAGTTCGGCGTTGTTAGTGGCTAACAACTCTTGTGTCAATGGAATTGCGTCTACCCCATCAGCATCGGTGTTTTTTACTTCGGCCGACTCAAAACGTAATTGAGTAACCGGTTTGGCCGTATCGTGTTTAATATAGTCAAGGCATTCGCCACTGACTACCAGCTCGGCGCCTTTATTGGGCTTCCAGTCTCGGCTATAAACAAAAATCGCATCCGAGCCTTTGCCGTCCCACGCTTTATTTGGGGTTTGTAAAAAGAAACCACGCCGAACAACTCCGGTAACAACCCCGGTAGTGGTGACGTTTTGATTTGCGAACGGTGAAAGGAGATCGTCGCCTTGAAGGTCGCGGATAGCTATATTGGCCACAGGTTAACTCGTCATGAATGATTTCAATCGAGTATAACTAAAAATGGCCAATCGACGAGCATCGATTAGCCACTTGAACTATTTAAATCCAGTAGGCGCATCGAGGCTTGTTAGCAAGCTTACGATAACTGTTCACTGACCTTATCGATTGCTCTGTGTCGGACGTCCTCGCCCTCGACCAAATAAATCACGTTCTCACAAATATTAATACAATGATCGCCAATACGCTCAAGTGAGCGCGCCGCCCACATAACATCTAATGCATCAGAAATATTGTCGGGGTCTTTCTTCATATAATTAACCAAACGAACCAACACGCGCGCATACTCCTCGTCGATGACTTGGTCTTTACGCATATTTATAACCGCCGAACGCGTTTGCATACGAGCATAGGTATTCAGCGTTTCATGCAACAACTCCTTCACGTGCTCGCCCAGCGACAGTAAACCCTTGAATGCTTTCACCGATGCATCGTTATCAAATGCGTGTTGCACCATGTTCGCTACCCGCTCAGCTTCATCGCCAATACGCTCTAAATCTCGCACCGACTTACTGGTGGCGATAATCATACGCAGGTCACCAGCCGCCGGTTGGCGCTTAGCCAAAATTTGGGTGCACTCTTCGTCAATTTGCATTTCCAATGCATTGACCTTGCGATCTAAATTTTCTACATCGGTAATCGCCTCACTATCGCCTTCACGCAAAGCTTCAAGCGTTTTATCCAACTGAGCTTCAACAAGGCCGCCCATTGTCAGTACTCGCGACCGAATTTCGTCTAACTCAAGGTCGAATTGGCGAGAGATATGCCCGCCAACCATTACTTCTTCATTCATAATTTCTCCTTCAACCAATTTAGTATCAATAAGTTAACCGATTCGGCCGGTAATATAAGCTTCTGTTAATTGATGTTCAGGGTTGGTAAATACCTGTGACGTATCATTAACTTCAATTAGTTTTCCTAAATGAAAATAGGCTGTGCGTTGCGACACACGAGCGGCTTGTTGCATTGAGTGAGTGACAATACAGATGGTGAAATTCTCGCTCAACTCATGAATCAATTCTTCAACCGTTGCCGTAGCAATAGGGTCTAGCGCTGAACATGGCTCGTCCATCAATATCACTTCTGGGTTAACCGCAATCGCCCGCGCTATGCATAAGCGCTGCTGTTGCCCCCCAGATAAGCCGGTGGCCGGCTCGTTTAAACGATCCTTTACTTCCTTCCAAAGGCCACAGCGAATTAGGCTGGTTTCGACTAGCTCATCGAGTTGTACTTTGTTATCAGTTAAGCCGTGAATTCGTGCACCATAGGCGACGTTCTCATAAATTGACTTGGGAAATGGGTTTGGCTTTTGAAACACCATGCCAACTCGTGCTCGCAGTTCGACAACATCAATTTTTTTATCGTACATATCTTCATCTTCGAGTAAAAGATCACCTTCTACGCGACAGATATCGATAGTGTCATTCATCCGATTCAAACAGCGTAAAAAGGTAGACTTACCACAACCAGACGGACCAATCATAGAGATAACTTGGTTCTTACCGATATCCAAATTAACGTCAAAAATAGCCTGCTTATCGGCGTAAAACACGTTCGCGTTGCGCACCCGTATTTTCGGGTCGTCTAATAATGGTAACCCTACGGTTTGATATGTTTCTTTCACTATTTCGGCCATTGATTGTTGTGCTTTGTTCATGTGAATACTTCTACTATTTATTTTTTCAGACTGTGGCTCGCTTTACAAACTGGTTGGCGAGCTTAATATCGTTACCAACGCCGCTCTAAGCGCTTACGCAACCAAACAGCAAAGCTGTTCATGCAGATCAAAAATGTTAATAACACCATAATGGCAGCCGATGTTTTTTCAACAAACGCGCGCTCCGGACTATCAGACCATAGAAAAATTTGTACTGGCAATACAGTCGCAGAGTCAGTAATACCGGTTGGTACATCAACAATAAAGGCGACCATTCCAATCATCAGCAACGGTGCTGTCTCGCCAAGCGCTTGAGACATTCCAATAATAGTGCCGGTAAGCATACCGGGCATCGCCAGTGGTAAAACATGGTGTATCACCGTTTGTACTTTTGACGCGCCCATGCCGAGGGCGGCCTCACGAATCGACGGCGGTACGGCTTTAATAGCGGCACGGCTTGATATAATTATGGTCGGCAGTGTCATTAATGTCAGTACGAAACCACCCAATAAAGGAACCGAGCGCGGCATACCAAAAAAGTTGATGAAAATAGCTAGCCCGAGTAAACCAAAAATAACTGACGGTACCGCGGCTAGATTATTAATGTTGACTTCAATGAAATCGGTAATGCGATTAGTCGGAGCAAATTCTTCTAAGTAGATCGCCGTTGCTACGGCGATAGGAAACGACAATGCTAGCGTCACCAACAGTGTTAATATAGACCCTACAACGGCCCCTTTTATGCCCGCCAGCTCCGGTTCTCTGGAGTCTGAGTTGGTGAATAGAATGGTATTGAACTTAGTTTTTACGGCTCCGGATTTAGCCAAGCTATCGACCAAGCCCTCTTGCATGTCACTCAGCCGACTTATCTTGTCAGCCTCATCAAGATCGCGACCATAACTATGTTTATAGTAAGTATCGAAATCATCATCGGCAATCATGCTGATAATCTGTGTAGAGCCCATTATTGACGGGTCGGCAACCACCATATTGCGCAAAATCAACGGCATGTCGCTGGTAAACATCGCATACAGCTCACGCTTTTCTTTGCGCCCTGTAATCTCAGGGTATTTCTCTCTCAACGCTTTTTTGTAAAATGAGGAAAAACTTGCCGCTTTGATTTCTTGCTCAGTGCTTTGCGAGCTTAGACCGAGCGTTTCTTGGTTGAAGGTAATCTCTACGTCTACGTAAGTCTGAGTAAAGGCACCTATCCCTTTACTAATAATGTCAGTGAAAAGAAATAAAACGCAGGCAATACCGAATGCGATCGACAAACGCCCAGCCCATCGGAAACGTTGCTCCGATCTATTCCTGCGCTTGCGCGCAACGGCTCGTTTTTTAGCCAGCAGCGTTCGGTCTTCGAATAACTGAGTTATCGCTTGGCTTGCTTCAGTGTTAGTAGAATTAGTCATATTGCTCTCGATACTTTTTCACTACTTTTAGAGCGATCACATTGAGCGCCAGAGTAATCACAAATAAGAATAAACCAAGTGCGAAGGCAGCAAGTGTTTTAGCGCTGTCGAATTCTTGGTCGCCAACTAACAAGGTAACAATCTGTACCGTTACGGTGGTTACGGCCTCAAGCGGGTTAACCGTTAAGTTAGCGGCTAAGCCTGCCGCCATAACGACAATCATAGTTTCGCCAATCGCGCGCGATGCAGCAAGCAACACACCACCGACAATGCCAGGCAATGCCGCTGGAAAGACCACTTTTTTGATTGTTTCAGATTGGGTAGCGCCGAGCGCATATGAGCCGTCACGTAGACTTTGTGGCACCGCGTTAATAACATCATCTGACAACGATGACACAAACGGAATAATCATCACGCCCATGACCATACCGGTCGCTAATGCACTCTCAGACGATACCGCTAAATTAGCTAACCATGTGATGTCATTGTCAGCGCCCCAAACTCGCAGCTGGTCGCCATAGTGCCTAATCGCGGGTGCGACCGTAAGCGCGGCAAAAAAGCCGTACACAACAGTTGGCACGCCGGCTAGTATTTCAAGCATAGGCTTCACGATACTGCGTGTTTTAGACGTTGCATATTCCGACAAATAGATAGCCGACATCAGCCCAACCGGGACGGCAATCGACAATGCAATCATCGAAATAAGTAAGGTGCCAACAATCAGCGGTATCACGCCGAATGAGCCAGACGCTCCAGCTTGGTCAGCACGGATGGCTATTTGAGGGCTCCAGTGCGTGCCCAATAAGAAATCGAAGAATGGCACCTTCTGGAAAAAATGGATCGATTCGAACAAGACCGAGAAAACGATCCCGAATGTGGTAAAAATGGCAATACTAGAGCAAACAAATATCGCGACGTTAAATATTTTTTCAACGGTGTAGCGCGCGTTATTGGTGGCTCTAACGGCACGAAAACCCATTAGCGCGCCAAGCACCAACACGCAAAAGGCCAATAGCGGCATAGCTCGCTGGCTTATCGCTGTTAACGAAACGAGTCGCTCAACCGCTGGCGCATACTCTTGACCAAGCACATCAATTGAACCGATTCCTGATGCAACGTTGGAAACCTGACTCATTATAAGACCGAGGTTCTCTTCACTTAATCGCTTTGCTTCTTGGGGAAGCGAGCTCTTAACCAACGAATCAATAATTGCCCCGTCGAGCACCGACCAGAAAAACACCAATAGTAACGCGGGTATCAGCGCCCATAAGGTCATCATACTGGCGTAGTAGGTTGGCAGCGTAGCCAGATGACGAACACCACCGATAGGCTTGGCAATCTGCTGAGAACGAGTGTAGCCAATAAAGTAGGCTACAGCGGAACCCGCCAGAATGATTAATAGTAGGGTTGATAAATTCATCTTACCTTTTTACCTTTGGCTCAATATTTAAGGCCGATAGAGCCAATAAAGAGTTCAGTAATACATTATTGCAGAGCACTGTCGTTATCAATGCACACGTAGTTGAAGCGATGTCGTGATGATAGTCTATCTTTATGACATTTCAGCGTCATAATACCAACGCTTGTTGTTCTATTAAGCCAAATAACCAGCAACCAAAAATAACGGCTAAGATTGCACCTTAACCGTCATGGGGTATATCACTATCGGTTAATTACTATCCGAGTACCGCCAACTGAAGAAATACGTTTCGATTCCAGTTGCTTATAGAGATAGATTTTTTAGCGCTCTTGCGTTAGTCGCCATTTCTTCATACAGCTCTTCGCCCAACGGAATTAAACCTTTATCGACTAAGTAACCATCTGGACCGATAGTATCTTTGGAAACGAAGGTGTTTAGATACTCTTGAATACCTGGAACAGTACCGATATGAGCTTTCTTAATATAGAAGTACAGCGGTCGGCTTATAGTGTAGGCGCCTGAAGCAATGGCGTCAAAACTTGGCTCATTACCGTCAATAATCGATCCTTGCACTTTATCTGAGTTTTGATCTAAAAAACTAAAGCCGAAGATACCAAGCGCATTCGGGTTGGCCACTAGCTTATTAACAATTAGGTTGTCATTCTCACCCGCTTCGATATAAGCGCCGTCTTCACGAACTGAACGGCCGATAATTTTAACTACATCTTTGCCTTTCGCCGAAGCGCCCTTGTTTTTCAACGAGGTAGCCCAAGCGGCTTCGATTCCGAGTTTTTTGACTAACGCCTGAATTTCGTCAGCTTGGTCAGCGCCCATATTTCGCAGTGCCGCAATGTCTGGAATACTACGAGCGCCGCCTTCGAGCGCTAGCTCGGCGAATGCATCACGAGTACCAGACGTAGGTGGCGGGCCCAATACTTCAATTTTTTTAGCGGGTAACGCTGGGTTTACATCTTTCCATGTCTTATTTGGGTTCTCTATCAACTTGCCTTCTGGCCCAGGAACCAATTTCGCTAATGCTAAGTAGATGTCTTTACGAGAGAGCTGCATTGGGACGCCATCCTTCGCATTGGCAAGAACAATACCGTCATAGCCGATAAGGACTTCAACAATATCTTTAACGCCGTTTTTCTGACACTGTTCGAATTCGCTTGATTTGATACGTCGAGATGCATTAGTGATGTCCACGGTGGCGACACCGACTCCTTTACAGAAAAGTTTCAAACCACCGCCAGAACCCGTAGATTCGACCTTAGGTGCCTTGAAGTCGGTCGATTTACCAAATCGTTCAGCAACAACAGTTGCAAAAGGGTATACGGTAGATGATCCTACGATGCTGATCGAGTCACGAGCCGATGCTGTTACGATATTTGTGACAGATGCCACTACAGCGAGGCTAATTAAAAGTTTTTTCACAGTTTTCTCCCTTTAAAGATAAGGTCTGAGGGTTGTATTAATAACTGTGGGTATCTTAGTTTTGTCGTGTGACAATAATATTACAGTGACAGCTACATTAGTCTGTCGAGTTGTGCTGGAGCCTCAAAGAAGAAATCAATTCGCTTTAGATTTTTTGCTCTTGAACCAAGATATAAGGTGCCACTACCACTGTCCACAGCTCAATAGTTTTGTCATACCACTCCCTAGCTTGATCATTACTAGGCTGAGTGATCAGCTCGGACTCAATCTGTGGCGCCAGTTCATCCGCCATATCATCGGCGAATAGCACCGCCGTCTTTATCAAATCCAATGACTCGTCGACGTATAAAACCATTCCCTTAGCAAAAAACGTCTGCAAATCAACCCAATGCATTAATGCGGTCTCACTGTGCAGCTTCTCTGTCATGCTTTGAAATGTTTGAGATTGCTCTGACGGGTTTTGCTCTGAATCGTTCATAGTTAGTTTTATACACAGGTAAGAAATTGGGCTAGGTAAATAAACTGAGCACACTAATGCCTTGGTCAACTGGGGCCTTTGCATATTCGAACCTCAGTAAAAATTTACAGCAAAGAAAAAGCCTCGTTAACGGCCAGTAGCGAGGCTTTTATTCTAATGCCACCCTCTATTAGCGAGAAACGCTATTATTAGAAGGAAGACCTATCTGGTTAATTCTCAGTAGCGCCTTCATCTGTATCAGAGACATCATCTGTATCAGAGACATCATCGGCCATGTCTTTTATGCCGTCAGCCGCGTCGTCAGTCATGTTCTCTATGTCATCGATCGCATCGTTCAACATATCGGCAGTATCGTCAGCGAATTCATCAGCGCCATCAGCCACATCGCTCGCCATATCTTCTACACCATCGACAGCGTCACTAGTTACGTCTGAAATGCTATCAGCTGCATCGTTGACCGCATCACTAGTAGCGTCTACTGCATTAGCAGCAGCTTCTTTAGTTGCATCTATGGCGTTATCAACAGCCGATGTTTCATTGTTATCGCCACAAGCACTAACCGCTAGAGCAACAGCAAAGGTAATCGCCATTTTATTTAATGTATTCATATTATTTCAAGCCTTTGTTATAGTTTTAATTCGTTATTATCTTGGGGCGACGCCGCAGGCGCGCCGAATAGTTATCGTCAACGAGTCTGGAATGCCTAGCATCTCATACTCATTAGCTATTATAGCAAATGAGTAACCACAATCTAGCGTCAAAACTGAGTCTACCGCAAAGTAAAAGATAGTGTTCAGCCTAAACTTAATTTAGTTTAATTGAGTTATTAGCCACTAACGCTGCTGACCGTATTGATTATGATCACGCTTTGTAGTAAAAATGCCTGCTAAATTTTCGAGCGCATAGCCAAAACGCCTACTCTCCCGATATAGAAAAACCCGCGCACTAGCGCAACGACACACAAATGAAGTAATTAGACACTTTTTTATTAACACACTTTGTGCTTAATACGTTGATGTCGGAACATACAAGAGAAACATTCTATGGCCACGAAGAAAGCCACACAAAAAGATACCACGCCGATTGTAGACCCTGATCAATTGATTCACGGAATTACACCGTATAACGAAAAATCACGTGAAAAATACATGAATCCTAATCATGTTGAACATTTTCTCAACATCCTTGTTGCTTGGAAAACAAATTTACTTGATGAAGTTTCTCGCACCATCCATTTGATGCAAGACAAGACCATTAACCACCCGGACCCAAACGATCGAGCTAGTCAAGAGACTGATATGTCGCTTGAACTGCGAAATCGAGACCGTGAGCGAAAGCTGCTTAAAAAGATCGATCAAACTATCGCTCGCTTAGACAGTGATGACTATGGTTGGTGTGACCGTTGTGGTATTGAAATCGGTATTCGTCGACTAGAAGCCCGACCAACCGCGGAGCTTTGCGTTGACTGTAAAACTCTGAACGAGATCAAAGAACGTCAAATGATTTAACAGTAGCTGGTTGACATTTTAGCTAGAAAACAGCGACTGAAAACATTAAAAAGCCCCCTGAATCAAGTGATTCAGGGGGCTTTTTAAGCGCGGTTAAAGCAACACCCTATCGAGAGCCGCCCACAGCAACTATATAACTTACGGGGTTAAATTACCGGGATGGACGGCTCTGAAACATGCTCAACATAAGCGCTCTCAAGAAGCTCTCTAACCCATTGTCCAAATTCGCGATCGGCACGTTGACGTCGTAGGATGCTTTCGGCTCGACCCATGGCTATTTGCTCGGTCACGTTCTTCTTTCGGCGATCTTCAACCATCAATATGTGCGTACCAAATTGAGTATCAACCGGTTGACTTACCTGGTTCAAGGCAATCTTCTGAAATGCATCTTCGAACGGCCGCACCATCTCACCAGGTGAAACCCATCCGAGACTGCCCCCAGTGGCGGCAGAGCCGGTATCATCTGAATAGATGCGAGCAAGGTCATCAAAGCGTTCGCCATCTAAAACTCGTTGCCGCAAATCAAGTAGCCTCTTCGACGCTTGTGACTTGGCCACCTTTGACTCAGCCTTGATCAAGATATGACTGACTCGAGTTTGAATAATCTCAGTCTTATCTCCTTTGCGATCCAATAGTTTTAAAATGTGCAAGCCGTTAGGGCTGGAAACCACGTTCGATACTTGACCCGCCTCTAGATCTTTAACCGCTAACAAAAACACTTCAGGTAATTGCTCAGCGGTGCGCCATCCTATAACACCACCAGCCGGTGCATCAGCCGCTTCCGAATAAGTTAGTACGGCTTGTTCAAAGCTCAAACCACCCTGAATCTCATCTACAACCTGCTGCGCCAAATCCGCATTAACATCAGGATTCTTAATTAGAATATGGGCCACATTATATTCAGAGTTACCATCGTTCAAATTATTAGTATCCATGAAAGTATTAATTTCATAATCTGGAACCACAACCCGTGTTCTAGCGTAATAGTCAGTAAAGCGAGAAATAGTCAACGAATCACGTACAGAATCACTAAACTTATCAAATGGCTGACCTTGAGCTTCAAGCGTAACCTTCAGTTGCTCTGTAGTCACATTCTGCTGACCAGCAAAGCGCTCAATTGCTTGTGATAACTCTTGGTCACTAATTTCAATTCCGCGCCGATTGGCCTCTTGAACCTGCAAACGATCGCTTACCATGCTATCAAGCAATTGTTTGTGCAGATCGGCCGGCACCGGCTTATCCTCATCCATTTCTCGCATAACCGTTACTAAACGATAGTCGAACTCAGATTGAGTAATAACATCTTCATTTACGATCACCAGCACACGATCCATAAACGCGAATTTCTGCTGAGCAGCTAACGAAACGCTAGCGGCCATAGCAAAAATTGCGACTGTATTTCTAATTAATGTTTTCATAATATCTTTCGGTTAGCGTTCAAAAATAGCAGACCTTTTGATTTCTCTCGCGGCACTAAATGCCTGTTCGTAAGCGCCCTAGAGCAGTAAGTTCGAGTTCGATAAAGAATGCGGTGCGCTTGTCATCGCCATCAATATCATTAGTTCGGCGCAAGCGCGTATCAATACGACTGGTACCAATGAAGCGAAGTTTCCAGCAACAACCGTTATATTCGAGGCCAGCTCTGGTTTCGATGCTTTCCGAATCTTCAATAGAATAACGTTCTGAACCAAAGAACTGCCATTTATCGGATACCGGCCAATTAGCTTCGATAGTCAGTTGATCGACTACACGGTCGCGAATGTCGGAGCGATAATAACCAACCTGGATATTCTTACGGCTATCACCTTTCGGCTCGTAACCGACTGCGAATCGAGCTGTACGCACTTCGCTCTCCTCATGATCATACTGCACAAAACTGTAAGTCGTCCAAGCGCCTTTTGACTCAGTTTTAACCTCAACGAGCAAGTCACCTAGGCCTTTTTCAATCACCGTTGAGGCGTTTAGGTTTTGTTCCAAGTCGTCTAGTAAATACAATTGGCCGATACTGGCAGTAAGCCGCTGATTGCCGGTCTCATTGTCGATAATGCGGGTCGTAAGACCTAAGGTAATTTGATTGGTATCGCCGACTCTATCGCTGCCATAAAAGCGGTTTGCGCGGAAAATATTACTAAAGTTGTTTAGCGAGACCTGACTGGTGTCAAAGACCGGCACGTCGCTTTGATCTTCCTCAGGGGCATAAGCGTAAAAAAGTCTCGGCTCTAATGTCTGAAGAGCACCTTCGCCAAACCAGCTGGTGTTTTTCTCATAGTAAAGCCCACTATCAACACTGAATATAGGAACCGTGAACGACGGGTTATCTTCAACCCCAGGGGCAACATTGTCGAGGCTGTAGCGGCTACTGTAGATCGAAAGCTTCGGCTTAACATAACCCCATAAATTCTCAAACGGCAATTCAATATAAGGGTTTATCGATGTTCTAGTACCCTCAATACGAGCATCTGAACTAAAATCTGTATAGCTTGCGTTAACTCCATAATTCGAACCGTATGGGCCCTCCGGCAAGTTACTACTAAATGTTAGCGATGGTAGGCGTTCGTAAGGCGCATTGGCGCTAGAAACTCGGTCATCAATGATTTGATATTCGTTAGCACGCGCGTTCAACCGAAAATACTCGTGAGAATAATTCAGCTGCACATCGCGTGGCACAAACGAGGTGCTAAACGACCGTACATCGTTACGTAGGTCATTAAAATAATCGATGTCAGACACATCGTTGTAATTGACTCTTGCCGATAGCTTGTCGGTCAGTTGTTGCGAATGCTGAATACTTATCAGATCACGGTCTTCACCGAATAAGTCATCATCGGGAAGTACTTCGCCATAAATAAAAGTTGAAGAGTTTTCAGTTCTTCGGCGGTACTCAACCCCTACTTGTAGACCCCGATCGGTAAAGTAACGAGGGGTAATGGTTGCGTCTTGATTCTTAGCGATATTCCAATACCAAGGAACTTCAAAAATATTCCCCGACTCTTCATCGGAACCATAACTAGGCACTAGAAAGCCTGTTTTGCGCTGATCGTTTAGTGGAAACGAAATATATGGCGTGTAGAATATTGGCACTCCCTTAAAGCGCACTGTAGCCCCACGCGCTCGACCTACACCACCCGTTCTATCTAGCTCTAAGCTGCGAGCGCCAATAACAACGCTGTCGTTACCTTCAGGGCAAGTCGAGTAATTGGCGTTTTCTAAACGAATAAACCCCTCGCCTTCTAAACTAACTAATCCAGCCGAGCCTCGCGACTCAATCTGGACCGTATCAACACCATCAGCGCTGCTAATTCCACGCGCTAATTTAAACGTAGAGTTTTTTAATGTGCCTATTTGTGTTGGCACATGAATATCAATCGCGTCACTCGAGAGATAATCCCCATTTTCAGAGATCATTTCAACACCGCCTTCAGCGATTACTCGTTCGCTCTGACGATAGTACTGAAGTCTATCGGCCACGACTGTTTGTCGACCTTGAGTGACTTCAGCATTGCCAGTCAGAGTGACTAAGTCATCACCTTCAGATTCGACATTATCGGCCTCAAGTGAAATTGGGTAATCGCCGTCGGCATCGGCCGCCAGGAGCGGTGAAGCAAACTGAATTTCAGATGGCGCACAAGCGCAATCAAGACCTTTGCAGGCCGCTGATGCATTGCTTGCCATTAACAGCATAGCTAAGCCGCTTAACATCAAACCTAGCTTAACGCGAAGATGTTGATGATTTAATGGGTCTGCAATCGAATTCATTTTGGAGTCATTTTCATCAAGCTGTTTGAACTGCTTAATCATAGAGCCAATCCACCTTTGGTATATTCATTGTTGTTTTATTTTAACTTAAGCGAATCGCATTAAGCTCTGCATGCATAGCTTATACTCTGTTTCACTAGAGTGTGATGTTTTCTGTATACTTAAGACCGCTATTATAAAGCAATAAGTGGTCTACTGCTAAGGCGCGATTAACGCCTTTTTATGTTTGTTCCAGACTTATGTTTCGTGCTTAGTTTTGATGTTTATATTCGCAGGTAACATAATCATCAACATTCGTCGCACATCACCGCCTCTAATCAATCAAATATCAACTCAATCAAGTCATCGTGGATCAAAGAAAAACCGACCTTCATAACTGGCTTAATCATAGCTTGAGTCACCAAGTAAGCAGTCTAGAAGCCGCCTCGGCGGACGCCAGCTTTCGCCGATACTTCAGAGCGGTAACCGACCGTGGAACCTTCATAGCCATGGATGCACCGCCAGATAAAGAAAACTGCCAACCGTTTATAAACGCCGCCAGCTGGTTGGCTGAACTGGGAGTACACACCCCAAAAATTATCGCACACGATCTGACTCAGGGCTTTATTTTACTAGAAGACTTAGGTTGCCGTACATACCTAGACGAGTTACGGGCCAACGCGGACGAATTGTACAGCCAGGCCATCAATGCGTTGATCAAAATACAGTCAGGCGCAGTAGACCCGTCAAGCCATACACCGCCAGCCTATAGCGGCGCTAAACTGACCGAAGAGATGTCGCTGTTTAGTCGCTGGTACATCAATCAACATTTGGGGCAAAGCATACATGAACCAAGCTTCGCGATTTGGCTGCATACCCAGCAGTATCTGGCAATGGCTTGCCTACAACAGCCTCAAGTTTGGGTCCATCGAGATTATCATTCTCTCAATCTAATGATTACCGAGTCTAACTCGCCCGGGGTTATCGATTTTCAAGATATGGTTGTCGGCCCAATTGGTTACGACTTGGCCTCAATCTTCAAGGATTGCTATATAGAGTGGCCGCGAAGCCAACAACAAGTCTGGTTAGAAGAGTATCGAGTAAAGGCGATCGCCCGCCTTGAGTTACCTGACTTCTCATTAGCCACACTTACCCGCTGGGTCGACTTTGCAGGCCTACAAAGGCACCTCAAAGTGCTTGGCATCTTCTGCCGTCTGAGCTATCGCGATGGTAAAGACAACTATTTGAACCACTTACCCCTAGTAGCCAAGTATGTTTTAGACGTATTGGAGATCTACCCAGAATTAGAAGCCTTTAAAAATCACTTCGAAGGGCATATTCAAGCGGCACTATGAAACAATCAATGACAATAGCCAAGTCGGCGGAGCGGCTAAAAATAGATCCAAGTAAGACCTCGGTAGTATTACTCGCGGCAGGTCACGGCACCCGCATGCGGCCACTAACCGACAAGCTTCCAAAGCCGTTACTAAAAGTCGGTGATCACTCGCTGATCGAGCACCATATAAATAGGCTCAGCGCGCTGGGCTTTAAGCAAATTGTGATTAACACCGCGTATTTGGGTGAAAAAATTCAGCAACAACTCGGTAATGGCGAGCGTTACGGTGTAGATATTCACTATTCCGATGAGTCAAGCACTGGCGCTCTTGAAACGGCAGGTGGCATTAAGAAATCTCTGCCGCTAATCGATAGTGACCCATTCCTAGTGGTCAACGCCGATATCTACAGCGACTTCGATTTTTCCAGCCTGTTCAAAATCGAACCTGACGCGCTTGGATGCTTAGTGCTGGTGCCGAACCCACCCCACAATCTGGCTGGCGATTTCATCATTAACAATCCAGGTATGAAGCACCAGGGTGGCTCAGTGAGTAATTCCACCATGACATTTAGCGGTATCGCGTTATACCGTAAAATAATGTTTAGCGTATTGCCGCAAGGTAAACTGGCGCTCGGCCCGATATTGAAGCGAATTATTGGCAACGATAAGCTAGTCGCGATGCCATACTATGGTCGCTGGGTTGATGTAGGAACGCCTGAAAGGCTAAGCGAGCTTAACTCGTCGTTAGTTAGCCAAATCGATAGTTACTAAGTTAGATAGTACTAAGCTCGATTTACAGAGAGCTAATAAATTTCTTTAGCAGTGTGTTTGCCACATCATTGACGTCTACTTTTTCAGGGCTATGGTCAACGATGTTAGTCACTTTCAAGCCTTGATAACCACAGGGGTCAATGTTATTAAACGGCGATAAGTCCATGTTAACGTTCAAGCTCAATCCATGATAACTGGTGCCTTTACGGATGCGCAGCCCAAGAGCACCTATCTTGGAACCGCCGACATAAACCCCAGGAGCGTCATCGCGACGTCGCGCTTCAATACCTAAATCAAACAGCGTATCAATCATACTCTGCTCTAATTTAGAGACTAATGCCTTCACGCCGATACTATATTGCTTCAGAGCTAACATCGGATACATCACAATTTGGCCGGGACCATGATAGGTTATCTGTCCACCGCGATCTGTTTTGACTAAGGCAATATCACTGGGTAGCAAGGTATTAAGATTGCAAGCCGTGCCTTGAGTATAAACTGGAGGGTGCTGTAAGAGCCAGATTTGATCGTGATCTTGCTCGCTGCGCAGCTTAGCAAAAGATGCCATCGCTTCATACGACTCTTGGTATGGCACTTGATCAAATTTTGAAATCTCAATTTCGCGGCCGTTCAAAGCCCTCAAACTAAACTGCTCAACCGGCTGCTTCATAATTTAACGACTTATTGATTAACGCCGACTTAGTTGTAATAACGACTAGAGTGTCATCACCACACGAGAAGACTGGGCAATCAGCTTATAAATGGATTCCAGTTCGTCGCGGTTAATAATGTGTACAACCACCGTTACCGACTCGAACTTACCCGTTCGGCTGCTCTTTGAAGATGAGTCTATCAATGCACCCTCGTCTAGCACCGGTTCAATTAACGCTAGAATATAGTCTATCGCAGGAGAACCCTCTTGCGCGTGACAAAGGGCTTTAAAGTTGAAATCGACAGGGTACTCGATCAGGTCGAAGCCATCTTGAGGATCATCTTTCGAGTGAATTACGGTTGAGTCAGTTTTATCGTTCATGAATATTGTAAAGTTCTAGTGTTGAACAGGCTAGCAATGTTAAGTAAAACAGTCGTTAACGGCCAAGGCAAAGCAATTAATACGCCGGCCTTGATAACGATTAATCTTCCCAAAATTGCTTGGCGCGCAGCTTAATTGAATCCACCAACCGTTTCCACCAACCGGCTGACTTTATCTCGCTGATTGCAACTAGTGGAACTTCTACCAAGGTTTTACCATCCAAGGTCAGTTGCGCCAACCCCATAGGCTGCCCGACTTCAATTGGCGCCTCAAAATATGGACTATGATGCAAAATCACCTTAATGTCAGCTTTTCGACCTTTAGCAACTACCACATTAGCTGGGGCCTTTACTTGTAATAATACTTGGTCGACCTCGCCTCCATAGACCTTAACCGAGGTTAAGCCACCTTGCTGATTAAGCTGCTCGCTAGTATCGTAATAATTGAAGCCATAATTTAATAATTCAAGTACCGCCGCCTCTCGAGACTTTACGCTCTTGGCACCTAGAACAACCGCTATCCAACGCTGCTTATCACGTATAGCAGTGCCGACCAAGCAGTATCCCGCGGCTTCAGTGAAGCCAGTTTTTAGGCCGTCAACACTGTTGTCTTTCCACAACAACTTATTCCGATTGTATTGGGTAATATCGTTATGCGAATACTCTTTCTCGGAATACCAAGTATAAAATTCTGGATAGTCTTTGATAATGGCCCCAGCTAATTTGGCAATATCAAGAGCAGACATTAAATGGCCCTCGGCAGGCAAGCCGGTACTATTGACGAAATTAGACTGATTTAAGCCCATTTTTTTTGCTTCTTGATTCATTAGTTGTGCAAAGGCAAACTCGCTGCCGCCGGTAAACTCAGCCAAGGCAATTGAGGCGTCATTACCAGATTGAATAATAGTACTCTTAAGCAGATGGCCCAGCTCAATTCGAGTATTCACGTCGGCGAACATACGAGAACCCTCAGCTCTCCACGCATACTCACTTATTGGCACTTGGTCAGATGCTTTCACATCACCTGATTGCAGGCGATCAAAGATTACGTAGTTCATCATCAACTTAGTGATGCTGGCCGGTGGCAAAGCCACCTCGGCATTCTGCGAAGCGACTACCGAGCCACTGTTGATCTCCATCAGCACCCAAGCATTAGCGTCTATTACTGGTTTAATTTGAGCCGATACCGACGGGCTTAAAGTTGCCATAAGACTAATTAAAAGTACAAGCATCGCATTTTTAGATAGACCTTTCGATAGCACTAAAGCTCTTTTTAATCGTGGACTTTTACCCCGTATATCATTCGAGCTACACACTGACTTACCCCTAGGCATTTTGATCTACTCCGCGCTGTCGCGATTAAGTGCCTGATCGGCATTCGACTTAGCTACCTTGATGGCGTTACTCAAATCATGCACGGCCATGGCATATAGGACACTGTGATTATACTGAGTGATGGCATAGAAATTCCCATGAGTAAAAAAGAATCGCTCCTGCACCGTACTTGCTGGTTCAGGACCAGTCTGCTTAGCAACGTTTTTTGCAACTTTCCACTTGCTTCCCTCTACCGATGTGGTTTGCGAGCTATCATTGCTAGCAAGCTGTTGCTTTGACCTAGACGGCAACCGTTTCGCCTTAGCCGGTAGCTTTAAACGCTGACCTCTGAAGATATGGCCTTCCTGATTGAGGCTGTTTAACGAAGATAAAGCGTTACATGACACCTTTAGCTTTTCGGCTATTTGGCACGCGGTGTCGCCCGCTCTAACAATATAGATATTGCTATTTTTCGGTTCAGTAACAATTTCACTCGCATCAAGCATCAACACATTAAGTTTTTCATCGCCACTGATCGAATCTGGTAATAGCGCACCCTTATCACGCAGTGATGCTACAGTAAATTGAGTTTTACGTTTTCGGTTGGCTAGCTTGGCAATATTTGCATCAACCGTTTGATGTGCTGGTGAGGTTACCGGCTCCCCAGGTATCCAGCCATTTTTAATAAAGTAGTTAGCAATACTGCCTATCGCATCTACTGGTTGGTCAATTAAATCCATTTTACCGTCGCCGGAAAAGTCTACCGCGTAATTTCGATAGCTGCTTGAGATAAACTGCGGATAACCAACTGCGCCAGCGTACGATCCAAGAACCTCATCAAACGCCAGGTCATTCTCTTTAGTAAGAATCAAAAACTGCTTCAATTCGCTGGCAAAAAACTTGCTACGCCGTGGGAAACCGACGGTTAACGTTACTAAACTATCGAGTACTTTATACTTTCCTTTGAAACGCCCAAACTTTGACTCAACACCAATGATTGCCACGATCAGGCTGGCGGGTACACCGTACTCTTTTTCAGCTCTTTCTAAATCTTGTTGGTACTCATTCCAAAACTCGACCCCCTGTTGAATGCGGTCTTCTTTTAAGAACAACTTACGGTACTTACCCCAGGTGAACTTATACTCCGCAGGGCTTGTCATAGCATCCAACACAACCTGCTGCACCGTCGCTTTGCTAAATATCGCCTCTAGCTCCTTCTGGGTATAACGCTTCTCGGCGATCAACTCATTAGCGATAGCCTGTAACTTAGGCTGCTCTTTAAGCTCTACCGCTTCGGCATTGTTAACTAAACTAACACTCAAAGCACCAATGCAAAGCGCTGCAATCACACATTTTTTCAATGACATAAGAGAACCCTATCGAGACATTAAGCTACGATGATTATGAATACCCATCAAGATACCAAAGCCCGCCATCAGAGTCACCATCGAGGTGCCTCCGTAGCTGATCAATGGTAATGGCACACCAACTACCGGCAGCATTCCAGCCACCATGCCAATATTCACAAACACATAAAAGAAAAAGGTCATCGACAAACTGCCTGCCAATAACCTAGAAAACGTATCTTTGGTGTAATACGCGATGTAAAGCCCGCGCGCCACGATCGCTACATACAATGTAATAAGCAGCAACACGCCAATGAAACCCATTTCTTCAGAGAATACAGAGAAAATGAAATCAGTATGCCGATCCGGAATAAAGTCACCTTGAGACTGGCTGCCTTGAGTCCAGCCCTTACCTTGCGCCCCGCCACTACCGATTGCAATCATCGACTGAATAATTTGATAACCGGATCCTAATGGATCAGCCCAAGGGTCGATTAAGGTCTGTATTCGACGCTGTTGATAAGGCTCAAGCACAAATAAATAGGCAATCGGAATCAGAATTAAAGCCAAGCCGGGCAAGATCACCATATTGCGCCAAGAAAACCCGGCCAAGAAAATGATCAGTGCGCCCGACATTAATATCAAAATTGCGGTACCAAGATCAGGCTGAACCAAAATGAAAGCGGAAGGCAATATTAATACCGTTGAAGCAAGCACCAAATTCTTAAAATTAGGCGGCAGGGTCTTACGGGTTATCACCCAAGCAACCATCATCGGCACGGCTAATTTCATAATCTCCGATGGCTGAAACCGCACAAAGCCTAAATCGAGCCAGCGTTGAGCACCTTTACCTACATCTCCCGCGACCATCACCAAAGCCAACATAATGAGTCCTGCGGCATACAATAAGGGGGTCCACCGAAAGATAGTATCCGGGCGTATTTGCGCCAATACAATCATAACGGTTATCGCGACACCCATACGAATTGCCTGATTTATAATGATACGAGAGCTTTCACCTCCGGCACTCCAGAGTACAAATAGACTACTTACGCAAAGCAGAAGTAAGCCAAACAACAAAGGCATGTCGACTTTGATACGAAACATTAGTTTGCCACCATAGCCACCGGCTCAGGAGCATTGGCATCTTTACCAAGGAGGTAAAAATCGCTTACTTTGCGGGCCACTGGCGCCGCAGCACGACTGCCACTGCCGCCGTTCTCGACGATCACCGCAATCGCAATCTTAGGTTGTTCAACCGGTGCGAAAGAAATAAATAATGCATGATCTTTCTGAAAATCGTTTAGCTTACTCGCGTCGTACTTTGCACCCTGAGCAATTCCGACTACTTGCGCTGTGCCCGTTTTGCCGGCCATTGTATACTCGGCGTTTAAGCCTGCCGCTCGATGCGCGGTTCCACGAGGGTGTGCGACAACCGCCGTCATCGCTTCAATTATGGTGTTGAAATTTTCTGCGCTAGCATTAACTTGACCCAACTCAGCCCCCTGCAATTGAGAAACAGCGTCTTCATTGTCACCGTTTAGGCTATGTTCCATACGCCCTACAATTCGAGGCTCGATACGTTTACCGCGATTAGCTAAGGTAGCCGCTACAACACCAAGTTGTAGTGGTGTTACCAGCATAAAGCCTTGGCCAATACCGGTGTTAAGCGTGTCACCTGGATACCAAGACGCACCACGACGATCTCGCTTCCATTGGCGTGAAGGCGCTAAACCTGAGGGCTCGCCATCAAGATCGATACCCGTCTTCGAGCCTAAACCAAAGTCCTTAAAAAAGGCCGATAACTTATCGATACCTAAAGCACTGGATAATTGGTAGTAATAGACATCACAGGAGTACATAAGTGACTCAATCATGGATACCTTGCCATGACCGGCCCTTTTCCAGCAGCGATAACGGTGGCTGCTACCCTTGAGAGTAAAATAACCTGGGCATGTAATACTCTTGTTTTGACTCCAGCCGTTCTCTAAACCGGCCATCGAGACTAAGCCTTTAATCGTAGAGCCCGGTGCGTACCGGCCGCTTATAGTGCGGTTAAGTAGCGGTCGATTTACGTCGCTTCGCAGCGCATTGTATGAGCGGTGGTCAATACCATTAACAAATTTATTCGGGTCGTAAACAGGGTTACTTACAAACGCTAATACTTGGCCGGTAGCGGGCTCAATGGCAATCACTGAGCCGCGGCGATCGCCTAAGTATTCGCGTGCTTTGATTTGCAACTCAACGTCGATATTCAAATAAAGATCGTCGCCAGAAACCGGCGGCTTTCGGTCAATTGTTCGGATACGTTCGCCGTGAGCATTGGTTTCTACTTGTTCGACACCAACTTGCCCAAGTAAATGGTCTTCGTACTTCGCCTCAATGCCGCGCTTGCCGATATAGTCGGTCCCCTTATAAGCCTTAGTATCGATGCTATCTTTATCACGTTGGTTAATTCGGCCGACGTAACCCAAAACGTGAGCCATTTCGCCGCCATATGGGTAGTTTCGCTGTAAACGAGCCTCAACTTTCGCGCCCCTAAAGAAGTGCCTATTTACCGAAAAGCGCGCCACCTCTTCCTCACTCAGGTTGACTTTTAGCACCTGCGGCTCAAAACGACGGTGAGATCCCACCAGAGCTTTAAACTTGATCACGTCGGCTGGTGAGACTTCAATAATCTTCGTTAGCTGGTCCAATAAGGTGTCCATATCTTTTACATCTTGAGGTAATACCTCGAGTGTGAAGACGGGGATGTTTTCAGCTAAAACTTTGCCTTTCCGATCAAAAATCTGTCCGCGGACTGGCGGCACAGGAACTAGCCGGACTCGGTTATCTTTCGACAAGACCTCAAATCTTTCGTAGTTATAAATTTGTAGATACCACACCCTAGCAACCAAAATAAAGGCGAGCACACCCAACAACACGACAAGCGCAATGAGGCGACTGTGAATTAAGTTAGTTTCACGGAGATAATCTTTTAACTCGATCTGATCAGCGGCCATAAACTGCTTTATCTGATGCGCACGGCGCGTCGTAGTTCTTCTAATAAAATAAAAGCGAATGGCCAAATAACCACAGAGCCTAGCAAGGAATACCAATATTCAGTGGCTATTGTAAAGCCTGCGACCATACCTGAGAGCCAACCTGTCAAAAGCTTAAAGAAGCCGATAAATACACCCATCGAGATCATCTGCTGCCAGATCGATAACACTCTCAGCTGCTGACTGGTAGAGTTAACAATAAACGCTAGAGTTGCCAAACCGAAACCCATCACCCCAAATTTACGAACAAACAAAACCTCAAGTAGCGTGCCAATGATAAAACCCACATAGGGCCCTATGCGTTTCGGCGCTACTAATGCCCAATATGCAACTACAATTGCGATCCAGTCAGGCCAGTAATAAAAAAGCCAGCTAGGTAACTGAACTACGGTTAAAACCAGAGCCACAAAAACCGAGATGGAAACACCAATAAATAGACTCCCCGATGATGGCCTGCTACTTGATGGCATGCGAATCATCCTCCGAAATCAATTGCTCGACGCGCTTCTCGCCTTGAGTCTGAGCCTGCCGAGATAACAGTAACACATGATTAGAACGATCTAGTTTAGCGATCGGTTCGGCCGTCACACGAATGAATGCTTCGTCTTCGATAACTTTAACGTCAGTCACCACAGCAACTGGGTAGCCATTAGGAAAACGCCCACCCATGCCCGAGCTGATTAATACGTCGCCAACCAGAATGTCGGAATTTTGGTTTAGAAAAGGCACTCTCAATAGTGAAACACTGCCGGTTCCGTGAACAACAGTACGTAAACCATTGCGCTCGACCTGCACTGGAAAAGCATGACCGGGGTCGGTGATTGGCACGATGATACTGCTCAGAGGCATAACTTCAGTGACCTGGCCGATTACGCCTTTGTCGTCTATTACTGCCTGGCCTACGTAAACGCCATCACGGATGCCGCGACCGACCGAGACCCGATGATTATTGCGGTCAAGATTCACATCCATTAGCTCAGCTAAGGTGATTTTTTCTTTAAGACGGTCTGAGGCGGCCAACAAGGCACGCAGATCCTGATTTTCTTCTTCTAGCGTTCTAAGCAGTAGTGATTCAGACTTCAACTTAAAGTATTCATTACGAAGGTTATCGTAGGCGATCTGCAAATCAGGTTCAGCCGTCAACGTAGAGGTAAAATAGCGCCCTACGGTCGCGGGCACGGAAGCCAAGCCCTGAATTGGTGATAACACCACAGACAATATATTACGCGGACCGTCTAACCAAGATGTTCTCGAGTCGACCAACATCATCGCCACAGAAACAATAAATACAGATACGTACTGAGACCAAGCAAAATTTTTACGAAACGAGTTTGCCACGACTTAATTAACGTTGCGCATGCTAATACGGACTGTTGTGGAAGCGTGTAATTATCATTTAGCAATTGACCATCATAAATCGACGTGGAGCTAATAAACCTAAACTTGAGCTTTACTCGTGAGCAAAAACATCACCTAGGTTGTCCATCTCTTCGAGCGCTCGACCGCAGCCGCGAGCGACACAGGTTAGTGGGTCGTCAGCAATAACCACCGGCAGACCGGTATCTTCCATCAACCTACGATCCATATCGCGCATTAACGCGCCACCGCCAGCGATAACCATACCTTTGTCGCCAATATCAGCGCTCAGCTCAGGTGGTGTCTGCTCAAGTGCTCGTTTGATAGTTTGCACAATCGATTCTAATGGGTCACTAATGGCCGAATAAACCTCCTTACTGCTAAGCGTAACTGAGCGTGACAAGCCTTCGGCAATATCACGACCCTTAACTTCCATCTCGCGCTCTTCAGATTTATCCCAAGCCGTCGCGATCGCTTTTTTAACGCGCTCCGCACTGGCTTCACCAATCAGCAAGCCATGATTACGACGCACGTGATTAATAATTGCTTCGTCAAAGGTATCACCAGCAACACGCAAAGAAGTGCTGTAAACCATGCCACCCAGTGACATAACGCCGACTTCAGTAGTACCGCCACCAATATCCAAAACCATTGAGCCAGTCGGCTCAGCTACCGGTAAATTAGCGCCAATCGCAACCGCCATAGGCTCTTCAATAAGATAGACCTCGCGAGCGCCAGCACCGTAGGCAGACTCTCGAATTGCACGGCGTTCCACTTGAGTTGATCCGCACGGTACGCAAATAATAATTCTTGGGCTGCCTTGAAGAAAGCGATTCTCTTGCACCTTTTTAATAAAGTGCTTGAGCATTATTTCAGTCACGTTAAAATCGGCAATTACACCATCTTTCATAGGCCTGATTGCTTTGATCGAGCCCGGTGTTCTACCCAACTTTCTCTTCGCTTCTGAGCCAACCGCAAGTACGCTTTTGTTATTCAAGCCGCCGCCAGGGGCATAGCGGATCGCTACAACTGACGGTTCATTCAAAATGATACCTTTCTCTTTAACATAGATAAGGGTGTTGGCGGTGCCGAGGTCAATCGCCAAATCGTTGGAAAACAAGCCTAAAATACTACGTAACATTTATTTATTCGTATGTGGAGTGCTAAGAATTATTATTAGAAGACCTCAGCATAAATCCAGTGCAAAAAAACTCCAAAAAATCAAAGCAATAGCGAGTTACTACAATATTTTTTACAAAATATTGAAAATCTTCGGCATTTTATGATGAGCTGGAGTTATGCTGAGGTCTCATCCGGACTAATCAAATATTGTACAGCGAATCGAACGTTTGTGCTATTCAACAACGAGCCTATCTGTGGTAATTTCGTGGTTTATCTTAGGTTTTCAGTTTTATCGCATTTAAGCCGCCTTACTTGATTCAAAAACAGAATCAACTGTTGATAGACACACGTTAAATAGACGGCGCGCACAAACCGTACATAAGCACCTAAGCGTATTTACACTCACCCAAAACAGCGACATTACAATGGCCCTAGATAACGAAACCGTACACACCATAGCGCGACTTGCTCGTATAGAAATCGCCCCATCAGAGCTTGATAAAACACGTGGTGCACTGGAGAACATTCTCGACTTAGTTGCTCAAATGGAAGCCGTGGATACCACCGGTATAGAACCAATGACGCACCCGTTTGATGCCACTATGCGTTTACGTGCCGATGAAGTCACTGAAGCGAATCAACGCGACAAATTTCAAGCCCTCGCGCCAAGTGCTGAACGTGGATTGTATTTGGTTCCCAAAGTGCTCGACTGAGTCTTGCTCTGCTGTAAACTTTTTGTAGTTCAAGTTTTTGTAGTTCAAATAAGCAGTTAACGACCTCGCTGCCGCTCAATCGAGCTAAGCGCAGTTCACCATAGGATTTAGTTTTGACTATCACAACCCTGGCCCAATTAGCGGCCGACCTAGACAGCGGCAAACGTTCAAGCGTAGAGATCACGCAAGACTATTTAGCCCGAATCGAGCAATCAGAACACAATGCATTTATCAGTGTTAATCATGAGCTGGCGCTTAATCAAGCCAAGGCCGCTGACCAAAAACGAGCCCGCGGCGACCGGTCGGCTCTGCTTGGAGTGCCAGTGGCACAAAAAGATATCTTTTGCATTGATGGTACACAAACCACTTGCGGCTCGAAAATACTTGAGAACTTTATAGCCCCGTACACCGCTACCGTGGTCGAAAACATGCAGGCACTAGGTGTCGTCAGTATGGGCAAGACAAACATGGACGAATTCGCCAT
>JAESTB010000599.1 GCA_016763815.1 Arenicella sp. | reverse complement strand
TCTTGTAAATGACACTCGCCGCCTTCGGCACATACCGGGCAGTCATGCGGGTGATTGAGCATCAGCGATTCGACAACATTTTTGCGAAACTCACTGGCTTTGATACCATCCATTGAAAATCGTGAGCCCTCGGAGACGGGTGTCATGCAGCCCATAACCACACGGCCATGCTCATCGTCAGCATCACGAAATTGCACCAGCGCACATTGTCGACAAGCGCCAATCGAGCCCATTTCTGGGTGCCAGCAAAAGTAGGGCAGATCAATTCCGGCGCTGAGGCATGCCTCTAATACGTTATCACCCTCGGGAACATCGTAGGGTTTATCATCAATGTAAATAGTTGGCATATTAGTTACCTCCCGAGCTAGCTAAGGCCGCCGTACTTTCTGTGCTATACGGGCAAGCCTTGCCGTCAATGTGCGCTTTAAAGTCGTCAGCAAAGTACTTCATGGCACTGGCCAAAGGCTCCATTGCGCCAGGTGCTAAAGCACAATGGTATTGCCGATTGCGCCAATAAAGCGCACTTGATTTTGCAGCGTGTTCAAATCGGCAGGAATGCCATTGCCAGATTCTATGTCATCTAATACCTGCGCTGACCACGGCAGCCCATCGCGACAAGGTGTGCAAAAACCGCAAGACTCTTGCGCGAAAAATTCAACTAAATTTTTAGTCATGCCAACCGGGCAGGTTTTATCATCGAGGATAATCATGGTACCGGTGCCAAGGCGACTACCAGCTTTACCGATTACGTCATAATCCATCGCCAAGTCTAAATGCTCTTCAACTAAGAAATCAGTCGAGGCACCACCAGGCAAGAAGCCTCTCAATTTGTAGCCGTCTTGCATGCCGCCCGCGTGTTGTTCGATTAACTCTCTAATGGGTGTGCCCATTGGCAGTTCCCAACAACCGGGGTTTTTTACTCGGCCGCTAACGCCAAACAGTTTGGTTCCGTGGTCTTGGCCTATGCCCAAGGTTTTATACCATTGTGCGCCATTACGAATAATATGGGTAATGTTACACAAGGTCTCGACATTGTTGACAATGGTAGGCCGGCCCCACAAGCCACTTATTTGAGGAAACGGCGGCTTAGCGCGTGGGTTTGCCCGTTTGCCTTCAAGTGATGAAATTAGCGCGGTTTCTTCGCCACAGATATATCGCCCAGCACTACTGTGCACATACAGTTCAAGATTAAAGTCGCTGCCAAAAATATCTTTGCCTAAATAGCCTTTTGCGTAACAAGCGTCGATTGCGTCTTGTAGTAACTTTGATGCAAAATGATACTCATGGCGGATAAATATGTAGGCAACATCCGCTTGAATTGTCCACGCCGATAAGATCATGCCTTCAATTAGTTGGTGAGGGTCGCACTCCATTAATAGTCGATCTTTAAAGGTGCCAGGCTCCATTTCATCGGCATTGCAAATTAGATATTTGTGGCCGTCAGAAACGTTATTTCCTTGAGAGTCCGTGTTCATAGGCACAAAGCTCCACTTCATGCCGGTTGGGAAACCCGCACCTCCGCGGCCGCGTAAACCTGAATCTTTCACCACCTGTAAACAATCGTCTGGTGACATTTCTAGAACGGCTTTGCGGGCGGCTTGGTAACCATGGTTTGCTTCATAGGCCTCGAGGTTAACTGGGTCACGCGCGGCGTTGATATTCTGAGTCAGTGGTAACTTGGAAATCATCCCTGCTGGCCTCCTTTAATCTCAAGTATTTGGTTTATCTTCTCAGGTGTAAGATCTAGGTGAGTTTCTTCGCCAACCATCATTACCGGCGCTCTGTCACAGGCGCCTAGGCAAGGTGCCGGAAGAAATGTGTAGCGATTGTCTGTCGTGGTTTCACCCAAACCGACCCCTAATTGACGACTAATGTGCTTTTCGAGTTGTGCATACCCCTTGATCCAGCAGGTGACGCTATTACACAAGGAAATTACTTTTTCGCCTACCGGTTTTCGGTAAATCAAGCTGTAGAAAGTGGCTATGCCGTCGAGCTCAGCGGTCGACATATCTAAGTAGTCGGCTAGGCCTGATAAACTTTCATCTGACACCCAGCCATGATGTTTTTGAACAATTTTCAATGCGTCAATTGCGACCGCTGAACGGGTTGGTGCGTGCGAAATTTCATGATCTATTTCGGCCAACTCTGGCGCGGTTAATATTGAGCTTATTGTTCTGGCGTTGGCCTGCGAATTGTCGTTTTCTGTACTCTCTTTTTTTGTACTATTTGTTTTTGTACTCTGATTCATAATCTCTGCTTACCTATCCACATCGGCCATAACAAAATCGATACTGGCGATGATGGCAATTAAATCGGCGATCATTAATCCGCGGCTGATTAATGGTATTTGCTGCAAATGGGGGAATGATGGCGTTCTAATTCGAGTGCGATACGAGGTAGTGCCGCCATCGCTTATTAAGTGGTAACTGTTTAAGCCCTTGGTTGCTTCAATCGGTACGCAAGCTTCGCCGGCTGGAATCGCAGGCCCCCAACTGGTGTGCAAAAAATGATGAATCAAGGTTTCGATATCATGCATGGTGTTTTCTTTTGGCGGTGGCGAGGTGAGTCTGTGGTCCGACTTGTAGGGGCCCTCTGGCATATTGTCTAAACACTGCCTTACAATTCTTAGGCTTTGACGCATTTCTTCTATTCGGACCACTGCGCGGTCATAGCAATCGCCGTTATGCGCAATTGGCACATCAAATTCAAATTGGTCATAGCCGGCATAAGGCCGCTGCTTTCGGAGATCCCAGTCGACACCCGTTGCGCTCAAATTAGGGCCTGTTACTCCCCACTCAATCGCTTCTTCAGCCGAGTATTTACCAATGCCTATAGTGCGATTCTTTAGGATGCTGTTTTGCATTGCCATCTTGTCGTAGTGATCAAGGCGAGCTGGCATTGAATCGATGAAGTCTCTGACTAATTTTTCCCAACCGTTGGGTAAGTCAGCGGCGACGCCACCGATACGAAACCAAGCGGGGTGCATTCGACCACCGGTGATCGCTTCGATAATGCCAAATAAACGTTCGCGATCAGCAAACATGTAAAACACCGGTGACATTTGGCCGATGTCTTGCACGAAGGTTCCGTAGAACACAAGATGACTGGATATTCTGAATAGCTCGGCCAGCATGATGCGAATCACTTTGGCTTTTTCAGGCACTTCGATACCGGCAAGTTTCTCAACCGACAGGCAATAGGGCAGATTGTTCATTACCCCGCCAAGGTAATCGATCCGATCGGTATACGGCATATAAGACGGCCACGATTGCCGTTCACCCATTTTTTCGGCACCGCGATGGTGATAACCAATATCAGGCACGGCATCGACTACAACTTCGCCGTCGAGCTGTAATGCAATTCGAAACACCCCGTGTACACTAGGATGATTAGGCCCTAAGTTTAAAAACATATACTCGGTGCCGTCTTTACTTGTTTGCATGCCCCATTCTTCAGGGCGAAATCGTAATGCTTCTTGTTCTTCGGCTTGCTTGGTTTCGTTTAGACTAAACGGCTCCATCTCGGTGGCACGGGCCGGGTGATCTTTGCGTAGGGCGTGGCCTACCCAAGTTGGCGGAAGAAGAATTCGGTATAAGTTTGGATGGTCGGTAAAACTGATTCCAAACATGTCCCACGCTTCACGCTCGTACCAATTGGCATTTGCCCATAAAGGCGTAATAGTGGGTACCGCGTATTCAGCGTCAGCCGAGGTTTGCGCCGCTAGTTTAATGCGAATATCGAGATTTTCAGTTAGCGAAAGAAGGTGATAGACCACGGTAAAGTCTGACTCGGGCTGGCCTTCGCGATGTTCTCGAAGTCGTTCATCAATACCGAATAAATCATAAAGCATTGGGAAATGGGGCTTAAGAAACGTTAAAACCGGGTGCAATAACTCGGCTTGAATCCATAGCGTCGGAATATCATCAACCGTTTTCTGGACCACAAAGGCTTGCGCACCAAACTCTTCAAAGAGCTTCGCTACTATGGTAAGACCTGTAGTTTGATCAACTGCCAGCATGCTATTCCTATGTGTGTTTGTTGCTACTTAAATTACCGGTACGGCTATCCTCATACATCTGTTGGTGGACGATACTTAGTCGCCGCATTACGTTCTTTTTGTAAACGGTCTCGTTGGCTTGGCATTTTAGGCTTAATAATGCCTTGTTCACCAACTGTCCAACTCAGTGGCCGTTGTTCTTGTTTTATTGATTCCTGCAACATCATCAGGCCTTGCATTAAGGCTTCTGGGCGAGGAGGGCAGCCCGGAACATAAACATCGACCGGTATAAACTTGTCGACGCCCTGTACCACACTGTAAATATCGTACATGCCACCAGAGTTGGAGCATGAGCCCATTGAAATGATCCACTTGGGTTCTAACAATTGATCATAGAGGCGTTGCACCACCGGCGCCATTTTGCGAAACACGGTGCCGGAGATGACCATTAAATCGGCTTGCCGCGGAGTGGCACGAATGACTTCTGAACCAAAGCGGGCAATATCATGACGAGAGGTAAACGAGGTAGCCATCTCGACATAGCAACATGACAAACCAAAGTTAAACGGCCATAGAGAATGCGCTCTTCCCCAAGCGATTAAATCGTCAAGATTGGCAAACATCACATTGCGTTTAACTTGCTCCTCAATCATTTCATCTGTTTGTGCAGAAGATGATTCTTCTGGGCGAGTTAGATTCCATTCCATCAACGAGGTTCCTCTTGGCTAGGTGGCTTGACAGTAATTTCTGGGGTCAGTGCGGGTGTTAATGTCGGCGGTCCCGCCGGCGTTAGGTCAAATGGCGAATGAGCGTTCATAGGTCGTCCATCAAAGTCAGTTCGAGCTTTAATTCCCCAGTCCAAAGCGCCCGAACGCCATTCGTAAACCAGAGCGACGACCAGCACCGCAATAAACACCAGAATCGAGAAATAGCCTTGCCAACCCAATTCGAAAAAGGCGATGGCCCAAGCAAAAATAAAAACTGTCTCAAGGTCAAAGATGACGAAGAAAATTGCGATCAGGTAGAAGTCGACAGAGATGCGTCCTTGGGCATTGCCGACTGACACAATGCCAGATTCGAAGGCTTCGTTGGTGGCGGCATTAGCGCGGCGCTCACCTAACAACCAAGACAGTCCCAGCATAGTTAGCACCAGAGCAATAACGGCTACGAAATAAGCCACAAGCGGCCATATTTGCATACTTGTGGCCTGATTTATCGTAGCTTCATTCAACCTAAAATACTCCTCATGGCGTTAGACATCGGTTGTTCTAATCAGAACAAACATTACACGGCCAGCGGCTGAACTTACTCACATACATCAGCATATCTGACAGGTGACTAACAAAAACTGTAACGATCTTTTAATGAAAACGCAACAACAGTATTTTTATTTGACTATTGTCTGCTTTAAAACGAGGCGAAGAGGTGAATAAAATGGTCCCTTTTTAGTGCTGTTTTAAGCTGAAAAAATGGTCTTATTTAGAGCGTCGAAATGATGCTTTTATAGACAAACTTAGGCTCAAGAACGACACGTTCCTAGCATCACAATGGCTATGAATTTACAATAATAGACGGGTGATTAATGAGGTATTACTCAGTATAAAACTCGGTGCGGCTTAAAACTTTCTACTTGAAACGGCGCTTATAAAATGGAGGTTATGCATCGACCAACTCGAAGTAAAAAGAGGCGCGTGAAAATGTTCAGGTCGATGAAACAGGGCCAATGTTTTTTGAATGTTCTCGCAGCAGTATTTAACGTATTTGCTCTTATTTTTACTTAGGCAGGCACTTAACAAGCACTGAAAATTATCAAAACTTAAGGAGTGATGCGTTTACTGAATGGAATTGGATTGTAGTTTAATATTTCAATAACTGTATCTTTATTGACTCTATAGAGTTATGTTTTAAGTCTTCGCCAAGGCTTTGGCTATTAGACAGGCAGGGACCGGTCTAATAAGGGGGAAGGGGGAGCCTATAAATAATGGATGTATTGTCTGTTTTTGTTCGCTGGGGTTTAATTACTCATGTCAGGTAGGTGATATGAGAATTATAAAAATAATAAGGGTTTTATGGGTATTAAGCATAACTTCACACTCTTTTTTACGGGGTTGGTTTTGGTTGGCGTTGTCGTCTACTACGGTTATAACCTGCTTAGCGAGAGGACAAACGAAAGTGGAAATATTACTGGCGGGTCGGCTGAAACTCTCGTTGCCGATGATCAAAAACTACGACTAAAGGGATTGTCTGATAAATCTATATCTGAAGTAAAAATAATCGCGTCATCGACTCGGGATGGTAATGCCGTAGTCGAAATTGACGGGCGCACAACAATCTTTAGTGTTGGTAACAAGGTTACGATTAGTGGAAATAGCTACTTAGTGTTGCAGGTTGCTAGCCACCAACTTGCTCTACGTTCGATTGATGGCCACAATCAGAATGACATATTTTTGATAAAAAAGGATCTTTCTTCAGGGGTATCTACAATGTTGAGAGTTTCAAGTGATGTTGCCTTGGAGTTTCCTGTTTCAGGCATACCAAGCATCAACTCTAATTAGCTAGATTTAAAACTGACGTTCAATATCAGTCTTCTTACTCATTATCTTTAAAATCGCTAGGATGCGTTACCGGTAACTCTTAAATGAATTTAATTCGATTATTCCTCGTTATACAAAATGCAGCGCTGAATAGTGTGTGGGCATTTCTGTTTGTAGCAATGGTTAACATACCTTTAGTGTTGGCGGATTCGAGCACCGAGACGAATCCGTTCGAAATTCCTGAAGGAGTTCACACCGCCACATTTGTAGAAGACATAGATGGAATTTCTGTTATCAAATTCAGTGGTAATTACGATAGAGATGATTCAACTGGCAAGACCAATGCGGCGGCTAGGGCCGTTGTTGCTAAAGAGTTTTATCGAAGTCACTCTGACGACTATGATTTCCTGGTTGTTTTTAGCGATTTTGAATTCGATACTGGGTCTGCAGTAGCATTTCATTTAGGCGTGTCGAACAAGGTAGAGGGAATCGGCAGACCAATCTATTCAAATTCAGCTATTTTTGGCAGTGAATCTGAGCTAAAAGGCTATATCGACATGGCCAGCATTGATCGTTATGAAACAAACTCATTAAACGTCAACCTTGGCACTGGAGGTGATTTTTCGTTTACTCTGAAAGTTCTAGCGCATGAAACTCTCCATCAATGGGGGATCGTTAGTGGTATTGATGCCTTGCAAGGGCGGCTCGACAGTCATTGGAGCTTTTTTGCCGACACCGATGCATCTGTCCAATATGGGCATGATTGGCGTGATAACGGAGATGGTACTTTTACCGCAGAGGCCGCAAGAGTTCGATTTAGCAAGTTAGATCTATATTTAATGGGGCTAGCGAAAAAAGAAGAAGTACCAAGCTTCTTCGTAATCGAACCGGCACCGGGCACCGAGTTTTCCAAAGGAGATTTGCCAAAACCGGGCGTTACCGTCTCTGGAACCAAGCAAGACTTTAGCGTTGATGACTTAATTGCCGTCAATGGTGTTAGAAATCCCAGCTTTGACGAATCTCAAAAAGTATTTCGCTACGCATTTATTTATTTAACCTCGACTGACGACTCTAGCGGCAGCGCGACGGTCAATAGTGACCTAGGCAAAATTCGTCAGGTTCGTTCTGAATATGAAGATCGTTTCAGTGTACTTACTGGCGGCCGAGGAATAGCACGTGTTTACCCTGCTGCCAGATTCAACACTGACGCTGGCGTTATTGAAGACGTTACGAGTGATGGAATACTTGATGGTTTAGGCGATGGTAACTCGGGTAAAGCTATCTCTTGGTTGTTAGAGCAACAAAATGATGATGGTAGCTGGAGCGATAGAGACTCGACCAGGGTGAGGGACAGTGCCCGAGTTTTACAGACGTTTATTCGATTGGGAGTTGAGCTTGACGCACAAGTTAGCGCTAAGGAATGGTTTGAGATTCTTGAACCTGAAAACGCCGATTCGCTTGCACGGCAACTGCTTGCAGTGGTCGAAAAATCACCTCAACAGGGGCGCGAGATAGCTGAGGCGTTGCAGGCTAATCAAAATAGCGATGGCGGCTGGGGTTTAACCCAAGGGCTAGGCAGCAGTGTAATCGATTCAGGCTTGGCGCTTTGTTCCTTATCAAATCAAACGCAAGGCGTAGCCAGTGACGTTCTAGGGGAGGCCTTTAAATTTATAGCCGATGCTCAAAACCTTGACGGAGGTTGGGGCGTTACCAATAAAAGCCCAAGCTCGGTTTCAACCACAGCGAGAGTATTGATTGCATTGTCGTGCGCTGAAATGCAACTTGACATCAACAAGCAAGATTTAGCATTGAGTTGGTTGCTAGCACAAAAGAAAATTGATGGAGGCTTCGGCGATCAAGCTAGTAGTGCTCATGAATCGGCCGAAGTTATGCTTGCGTTTATCTCGGTGCAGCGCCCTGAGCAGCTGGCCATAGAAGAACTCACCACGTTTATTGTCTCTCAGCAGAGCAGCTTAGGAGATTGGTCGGGAAGCGTATATCAAACGGCTTTAGTCATTGATGCGCTGCAGTCCTTCAGCATTACTAATATTTCGGTCACGAATTTAGACGTATTAGACGAAAATATCTATTCAGGCGAAATAGTGAAAGTTGTGGCCACGGTTGAGAATAATACCGCCCTAAATACTGAGCCTAGTATTATAGAATTTAGTATTG
>JAESTB010000598.1 GCA_016763815.1 Arenicella sp. | reverse complement strand
GTCATGCGTGTAAACAAGCGTGCCACGGTCATTACTGATTTCTTTAGTTTGATTGCCTAAGTCGTCATATTCGTATTGGGTCACTGAGCCATTGGGCGAGGTGACCTGTGAGAGCCGATCGGCCACGTCGTAGGCGTAAGTGCTGTTATTAGTTAGGGCATCAACCGTATTACTCAATCGATCTAAGGCATCAAAGGTGTTTGATGTATCTGGGTTGTCATTCGGGTCTGTTTGCGCGGATAAATTGCCTACCGCATCATTGATTAACTGCGTGAGTGACCCGGCATTGTTAATCGATTGAATAAAGTTACGATGATTGTAGGTGGTGATGGTGCTACGTACTAAGGTTCCACTGGGGTCTTTAATCAGCGTATGAGTACGGTTGCCCTTGGGGTCGTAGGTGTACTCTACTCTATTGTTGAGATTATCGAATACCGCTCGTAAATCATGGGCCGCGTCATACTCATAGTTCTGCTCACTGCCATCGGCTAGTGTTACTTTTTTCAGTTGCCCGACGTTGTCATAGTCATAACTCGTAATGCGTGCGGCCCCGACCGCGGGTGTCTGGGTCATAGTCAGTAACCATCCGCGTGGATGATAACTATAGGTAGTTACTATGCCATTTGAGTCAGTGCTTTGCGTTAACCGTGAGGCCGCATCGTATTGATCATACGTAGAGACGTGCCCTACTGCGTTGGTCACCTTCTTCAGTTGCCCACATTCAGCGCCTATGTTGCAGTCGTAGTACTCCAGAATTGTAATGTCATCGACATAGATTAATGGGCCCAGGTCATCGACATCGGTGAGTGGTCCGTTGATCGACGTGACTTTGCCATACTGATCATGATCAAACGTAGTAACTCGAGAGACCTCCACGCCTAGAGCGTCAAAGCCATTGATCGCAACCGCTATGATGTTTTGGTTCGCGTCATACGTGTTAATAAGGTCTTTGAAATTATCCGCGTAAATACTGGGCGATGTGGTTTTGGTGACTAAATCAATATTGGCGTTAACGTATTCATACGAAGTGGTTCGTGCTTCAGGCGTGCCAAACGCCTCGGTCATTGAATCACGTTGATTGGTGGCGTTATAGGTGTACTTAGTGGTTCGGCCTTCGGCGTCTGTATGACTGAGCTTGTTTCCGTTCGTCTCATCCCAGGTTTGGATTATGCCTTTGTCATCAACTTGATTGGTCTTACTGGTGAGCTTTTGCGCGCCTAGAATTTCTTCGAAGGTCCAAAGTTCTTGTACAGACGTAAGTTCTTGAGATGTTAAAGGATGCTTGGTGCTAACCGCATGGGTCACCATGGTGCTAGCAGCCATCGCGTTTTGTACAAGACCGGCACAAAGAATGGCGGTAATTAGAGTGACTTCAATTGATGGGAGCTGTTTCATTATTGTGCCCCCGCTTGAAAATCTAGCTCTATTTTGCCTTGGCCTACGTTGTTGGTGGTAGTTCCAAGTTCCGATAGAATAGCCTGCCCATTCGCGTTGTATGCAAATGTGGCATAGCGATCGCCGTTTTCATCGGTGATGCCGGTTAAGAGGTTTGGGTTATTAGTATCGTCATAGTGATAGGTTTTGAACGGATTATCACTATCGATTGGCGTTACATCTGGAAAAGTAACTCTGTTTAGATTTCCCACAGCATCGTACGTATAGCGGTAAATATTGCCCAATTGATCTTCGATAGAAGCAATTCTATTATCAGCATAAACAAAATTTAAGCTGTGCCCGTAAGTATTGGTAACGGATTGAAGCTCGCCATTAGCATAGTAGGCGTAATTGGTGGTGCTGCCGTTGGTATCAACTTCAGATTTTAATACACCTTGCTCGTCGTAGTTTTGTTGCGAGCCGTTGGACTTCGTTAATGTAAACTCTGATGCGGTTTCAGTGATGATCACGTCGCTATCGTTGTCGCCGCCCCATACATTGCTAACCTTTCGCCACAGCTCGCGGCGGCCTGACGAGCCAACCACCTCAAGCGAGTCGATATACACGTTCAGAGATTTTCGATAAGGAACTCGCCAGCCAATACCAATGCCGGTATCCACTAAGTCTTGGCTATTGTAGAACCGAGTAAGATTCATACCTTGGCCCGATATATCCACTTCTCGTCGAAGTTTGTTGCCAGTCGCAATGTTACAGGGGTTTGAACTTAGGCTTTGACCGTTACCGCAGCCAATATCCTTGGCCGTGTCTATTGTTTTAATACAGGATGACGCGCCATAAGCAACGGTACCTTCAGCACAATCAATAGACGAAAAAGCTCGAGAAAATTGGCCCCCAGACCCCGTTCCGTCAACACCCGTTAGCAAGCAAAAGCCCCCGCTCTCTTGAGGGTTTTGAGGCCGAATCAGGCATGGCCCTTCATGACCACCATTGCAGGGCCAAATTGAACTAGGGTCGAGTAGGCTTAATTCACATGCGAATATTTCATCGCATAAGGCTTCTTGAGTTGCTTTAGGGTCTGCAGAAAAATCAGGGTGACAAGGCCCAGTATCCGGAGTACCCCATGTGCGTTCCTTATCGACAATAACCGTTGTTTGCGCCGCCACTGGAAGCGACATGACTATGCTTGAAATTAAGATGAATACGCCATTTATGGTTTTATTAAGGAAATAACTAGACACCTTTTTATCCGTTACCCTAGAAGAAAATAGAGCTAGGAGTCGCTCCCCACCACTCTTGTTAGTTTTTGTTAGAATAGTCACGATGCCCACCCCTGATAATCGTTTATTTTTAGCGCGCCAAGTATAAGTTAAAATTATCGAAAAACATCATCTGTTGGTAATTCCCTGCCTGATTGTTACTTTTCTTGCCGGGCCGGTAGGCTTATTGCTTTACTTCATTATTCGATTTATCAAAAACCGTTCACTGACTGCAGTTGAGAGCACCAGTTGAGCATGAATAGACGAGACTCTATTAGCAACGTGCATGGTGAACTGCATTGCCAGATTTGCCAACACCGTCTAGGTGCTAACAAGATAGACAAACGAATTTATCTGCTCGCGACGTTATCCACCCCACTTGACTATTTTCACCAATAATAACGCCCAAGCAATCAGCAGTAAAAGGCCACCAATTGGCGTGATAGCGCCGAGCCAAGTGATATTGAGTAGTGCCAACAAATAAAGAGAGCCGGAAAATATTAGGCTGCCTAGAAACATTAACACACCCAGCACTTTGAGTGTTGGCCTCGTATTAGAGCGACTACTAGCACCAGCGTGATTAAATAACGCAGCAATCAAAATCAAGGCTAAGCCATGGTAAAACTGGTAACGATTAGCAAGATCATAGACAGCCTCCTTCTGATTGGCGACTAATATGTCTTTAAATGCGTGCGCTCCGAAAGCACCGATTAAGACCGCAAGTAGGCAGAGAAGTGTGCCGAAGAAAGCTATCGTTTGTAATTGTTTGTCGATCATAATCTGCAAATTGGTGTTCTGTAAATTCGCCTACGGCTAAGTGCTAGAAGTGGTCTCTTGCGACAAAAAATTGTGCACAGGCCGTCGAACTATTGAGGCTCGGGGAGTCTTTGTGAGAGCCTACATAGATTGTGTCCAACTGTACTGTGTCCCAACGCGGCAGTGTAAGGTCATGATTTGGAGTCAGTCGGTACTTATGTATTACCGGTAGCGTGGTTTTATCTCGATACACGAGGAAGACCGTAATGCTACCGTCACCATCTGCCGCATCAACATTGGCCACTTCTGCAAAGTAAATGAGATCGGTCATTGAATACGCTCGTTGGTCGGCTGATTTATTCGCATCGCTAATCACAATGCTGGGGCGCATATAATGCGCATCGCCTTTTGTATCTAGTTTCAGCCGCAACACTCGCTGCTCAAGGCCAACCCCCTGCCCAGAAAGATATTTCGCTTCACTCGCTTGCTCAGGGTCATTGACAAAATCAGGCTTACAGGTCAAAAACTCGGTGACTGATAATCGAAACTTAGGCTGTAGACTCGATTTCTCAATTAGGTACTGACGCTCCGCTTGCTCGTAATCAAGTACCGACTGTCGGTACTGGCGCTTGACCAATTTATTACGCTTACGCGCATGCTGATTGCTCTCCTTGATGAGTTCCATCGCTTGGACGATGTCACTGGAGAGCAGTTGAGAGCCTAATAGCTGATTATTTTTATTGTCTTTACTCATGTGCTAACCATATAACGATTCTGACCATACGCATACCTTACTACTTAAGCAAAAACTTATTGATGAGGCTCATTTAAGGGCCACCCGATCAATCCTTTCGGACACGCTGAGTGGACCGCCGAATATATTATCTCGCACCAAAAACAGCACCAAAAACAATAACACTAACTATGCCAATTCAGTCATCGGTCGCCAAATAGACAATATTGATTTACCTCTAATTGTCTTAACAGCAAACCGAGCCTAAGCGCCCGCGTCAAAAGACAGTTTCTAGCTTAGTTTTCATTAATGGTTGCTGCTATTCTATCTGGCTATTTGACGGCAAGCGAAAACCAGACCTATGAATACTCTCTACCGACTCAGAGAAAAAAATCTAATTGCTTTATTTTACCTAGCCCTTGTCAGTCTATACAGCTCAATGGCGTTGGCTCAGGTCGTCTCAGAGGCACCCGTCGCTGACCCTCAAACGCCAATTGAAGTCTCTGAAGACAGGCCATTAGACTCGCGTATTGAGAATCAGTTAGAGGACATTTTTGAAAAAATCAATGGGCTTGAAAGCGTAGCGGTGTCGGTTGATGCTGCGGTTGTAAACCTCAACGGCGAGGTCGCTAATGAGGCTATGGCTCGTAATGCGCTGGATATCGCTATACGCACTTCGGGTGTAGTAACGGTCACCGATGAGATTAATCGAACACTTGATATCAGTGGTAACATAAAACCATTATTAAGTGATTTTCAGGATGCGCTATCGGCTTTCACTCGAGCCTTACCGCTGATTCTGCTAGCGCTGGCTATTGTATTTTTCTTCATTATTATTGCTGGATTTCTAGCTCGATGGTCAGCTCTTTGGAAGCGCATCGCACCCAATTCTTTCCTGTCTGACTTACTGTCACAATCCGCTCGGTTCATCGTTATTGTAATCGGCGCGGTAATCGCTCTAAACCTTCTCGGAGCATCAAAATTCATTAGCACAATACTCGGCGGTGCCGGCGTGCTAAGCATTGCAATCGGCTTTGCTGTGCGAGACTCTTTAGAGAACTACATCTCAAGTATCATGCTCAGCTTGCGGCAGCCATTTCGAGCCCAAGACCACGTACAAATTAATCAACACGAGGGAATCGTAGTAAGGCTGACCTCTAGAGCCACCATTTTAATGACTCTGGACGGTAATCACCTCCGAATTCCAAATTCGATCGTTTTCAAGGGTATTATTCTCAACTACAGCACTAACCCTGAACGTCGGTTTGAATTTACCTTGAGGGTAGATGGAGTCTATGACCCACTTGCGGCTATGCAGCTAGGCCTAACTAAAATAAACCAGCATAAGTCGGTTCTTTCTGAACCCAGCGCTGAGGCGTCTATCGATAGCGTTGGCGATTCAAGCATCATCATTAAGTTTACCGGTTGGGTTGATCAGTCTAAGAGTGATTTTATCAAAGCCCGAAGCGTTGCCATTGCCGCCGCCAAAGGTGCCTTAGAGAAAAATAGGCTACCTCTAGCCATTAGCGAAGCATCGGCTTCAGAGGATACAAAAGTGGAGCCTGTCGGCGAGAAAACTGTAGCTCAAAAAACTAGGCTCGTGAAAACAGTTATAGACGTCTCAGTTAATCAGCAGCTGCAAGAAAAAGTTAGTCAAGAGCGCGCCAAAGACCCTGAGGGTGACTTACTGGATCAGTCGCGACCAACAGAATAATCACATAGCCGAATGACAGCGAATGGGCCTAACTATTTCGCTCTTCGTACTCTTCAACCATTTTACGAGTGACCTCTTCAATTTCAGCACGCAGCTCTTTAGCGTTTGTTGGAGCATAGACTGATATACGTGAATAACCTTTGGTGGCCATTGATTTTCGAAACTCAGCTTTATCTTTAGAACTCATGCGCGTCATGATTGTCACCCTCAATTGATTGAGGCACATTATAACGCCTTTACCCTAACTCAGCGCGGGAACTTGACGTGATCAGCAGATTGAGTTTAGTCGCAGTGGAGTCATCGAGAGGCGCGGCTTAGGCATTAGTCCAAGATTGGCGCGCGCTCACTCGATCCAATAAGCTTACTCGCCGCTACTCGTTTCTGTCTTATAAATCTTAAAGCCTCGGCTTTGATAATTCGCTAACGCCGCTTTATGATCAAGCGAACAGGTGTGAAGCCAAACTCGGTCGGTTGCGGGAATACCCCAAGCCGACTTAATCGCCTTACCCAAAAAATAACCGCCCAGTCCTTTGCCAATAAAGTTTTCTGCAAGACCAAAGTACATTATTTCTGTATTTCCATCTGCATCGGTTTTCAATTCAAAATAGCCGGCGATGGAGCCTTTAAGGTAGGCCACCCAAGTTCTCAGTTGTGGATTTTCAACATGCGTTCTCCACTGATGATCAGACCAACCGAGTTTATCAGTCCACTGCCAGGCTCCGCCTATTAAAATATATAAAAACTTATTTAGCCGAAATTCATCTATCTCAGCCTCGACAATCATCAATCCATTAACATCGATTTTCTCAATCAAATTATCCGGCGACTTCATTTCTAAATAGTAGGTGATAATTTCTTGCATAGCTTTGCTTCTTTAGCACGCACAAGAGTACGCACAAGTAATACTTTGATTTCGGTCTATAGGCGACTTTCACTGTAGGCGAAAGTCGTCGCGCTCGCGCTCCGACTCAAACCCTCATTTACCATTACGCTTACTAAGTTGAAAGCCTAGCATTGGTTATCGATACGGCACGCTTTTCTAAACGCCTAAAGCGCGCTTGCCTCGATGGCATGGAACTAGCCAATCGATTATAGATAAACTTACTTGCGGTATCGACATATTCGGTGAAGGTCCCTCTAAGCGCTTCTAGCGACAAAGTAATGCCAACGCCATGATACGTAGCGCAACACCAAAAGCCAGCAGGAATATATAAGGCATCGCCATAATCCAATTCAGCAACATAAGCAGATAACTTTCTAAGCGCTGGAAATTTGTCAAACTGAGGCTGATCAAAATTAAGATCTCTGACACTATTTTGGCTATGGCCAACTCTATACATGAATTCCGATTGATCGGGTGGAATTAGTAAAACAGTAATACGGTCACCGAAATTACAGCGCACCGTATGCACGACACTTGAAGACTGAGTAACTGGTTCAATAACACCTGCGCCACCGATACTAAGCGATGTGCGATTTATATTGAAATCGAAACCGAGTCTCGGATATAAAAAGTCGCCTTGCAATTTTGGCACTGATTTAAGCGGAAGTTTTGAGACCCTAAAATCACTTTTTCTAGACCGCAGTTTTTCTAGATAAACCTTTAGGCTCGAATGTAAGACAGGCTGATACGGACTTCCGTGATTTAGACTTACCAAGCTACTGTAGATTGGAACCTGTAGACTTCCAGCGTTAGTAGCTAGGTAGTCTTGCGACCACTTTTTTGAGGCCTGCCAATGCTGTGTCAGATCCCCAAGCACTACTGGAGTACCCGTGACCCGGTAGCGAGCATTAAAATCCGCTACCGGCAGCGAGTTTTTTCGATCAACCGCTATACTTTTTATTGACTCGAACACCTACTCAAAACCGACATAAGTTACAGATTCAGAATTATCGACATGTGTAGAGCGCACATCATTGGCTTGAAAATCATCGTCAGGGTAGCCCATCGCAGTGCAAATCATAATTGCTTCGTTATGCGGAATATTGGCGTGCTCGTGAACAACGTCAGATTGCATGATGACGGCGCCCACTTGGCAGCATCAATAATTTCATCAACAACTTTTTTAGCGACCGGCTTATCTAAAAAACCACGTGTACTTTTTCGTGATTTAGCAAACTCAGTGAATTTCATATCAATCTTCTGGCGGTGATTTATTAAGACAACTAGGTTGCCACCTAGCACCTTAGAACGAATAGGCGCTTGGGCGGCAACTAGATTGTGCAGCTACCGATAATAAATATTATAGGTAGGATGATTGCACAACACAGTGTCAGTAGTAGGCAATTTTATTGCGGAGTTTATTTGGCAGGCTTTGTAAACCGGAGGGTCATTCGATCACTTTCGCCGATAGTCATATATTTTTCTCGGTCTTGATCACCAAGGCTTAAGGTCGGTGGCAAGCGCCAGACCCCTTCGTCGTGATCCTTTAAATCTTTTGGGTTGGCATTGATCTCTGATTTAGCATCCAGCACAAAGCCGGCTTTCTCGGCCGCTTGAATTACTCTTGCCTCAGGAACATATCCTTTCTTTGCCCATGCTACGACATCGCCATCAGCGGGGGCGCGATGCTGAACCACACCGAGTACGCCACCGGGTTTAACGACTTTAAAGAAGTCAGAATAAACATCATCGATCATCCCCTCTCTCGCCCAGCCGTGGCTACTCCTGAAGGTAACAACCATGTCCACCGAGTTTTGTTGCCAAAGATTTCTCGACTCTGGAGGTGAATAGCCTGCTACCTTTATTTGTCCATACAGTTCAGGTTGATCTTTGATCTGATCTAATAATGCTTGATGCTGCCGATATCGGTATTTAGCCTGGCCCTCTACTGTCACATCGTAACTGCCGGCAATATAAACACCGGTATGCTGCATCGCGGGCGCTATAACTTCAGTATACCAACCGCCACCGGGAGCAATTTCGAGTACGGTCATGTTTGGCTGTAAACCAAAGAAAGCCAGAGTTCCGATTGGATGGCGGTATTTATTTCGAGCTTTATTCTTATCGCTACGATGATCACCGTGGCTAGCGGTCTCGAGTCGAGCAACTAGTTCTGCGTCCATCGCCGACACTAATTGAGCTGAAAGAATTGCAACAGCCGTTAGTACAGGAATAATAAATTTTTTCATGTGCAGCCTACCAAAAGTTTAAGTATGTGAAATAAAAGCTTAGTTTATATCCAATAATCGCAAGCTCCTACCTTTTTCAACAACAATGAGGTTCGTCTGTCACCGTCCATTTCTATCCGCTTGCTTAAACATTGATTGGCCATTGCCATTGCCCAGATCATAAAACCAAAGGTTACGAACCACTCACTGGGAAACAATATTTGATTGCGCACTAATGATAACAAAAATGAATGCCATTGATGATATTTACCTATATGACATACGACGCAAAGTCAACTATCATAGTCCTCATATTGGGTCGTAATCGTCGGCCTGAGAATTCAACCAACACTGGTTAGTGTACAGCCATTAACTTAGCATGAGGCACATGCGTCACTGTAAGTAGTCTCCCAACGATTTTAACTCAGATTTTTCGTTCACTTCTGAATAATTGGCCTACGTACTTATTATACAACAGTAGGTCGGAGTTCTGCATTACAGCCAATTTGTGGCCCGAAGCCAGTCTAAATATCGACCGCGAGCAAGGTATTATGAAAAAAACTCTAATTCTCATCGCCCTATTGGCCGTTAACTTTGATGCTACGGTAAAAGCTCAAGATCAAAATGAGCAAGCGATAATTACCAACGCAGCAACCAAATTTCTTATTCTTTCGTCGCAAGAAAAATGGTTAGAGGCCAAACCTTTCGTACAACAGGCTTATGAACTTGGTTTGACTATTTACACTGTCTCAGATCCTCAGTTTGGGCCAATTGCTTACCATTACGGGGCCGTTCAAGTTGCCTTGAGGGAAGCATCATCGTTATTACCTTTAACCCAAGCGAAAAATAATTATCAGCAAAACCTTGGTGATAATTCCTTACAACTTATCCCAGTGCTGGGTGATCTAGCCTCAGCCTATATGCTCGCTGGCAATTTTGACCAAGCCGAAAAACACCTTGATCGCGCCATCGAACTGGCTTCCGACGAGTATGGCAAGAACTCGACAATGATAGCCAATTTGAGCAGCCGAGCTGGCAAGGAATTTTCTGAGGCTGGTAACTATACCGTAGCGTTAGAGCTTCAAGACCAAGCTCATGAAATTTATCTAGGTGTGTTAGGGCCAAAATCACCGACGACCGGTGAAGAGGCATATCAGCTATCAGAGTCATTTAGACTTAATCAGAATATATATGGTCAGGTGACCTTTCTCAAAAAGACCGTTGACTCCTTTGATCAACCGGAAAAAGCCAAAAATGAGTTCGAACGCACAGTCCATACTAAGCTGGTTGAAGCTTATCAATCACTTGAAAAACCTAAAAGGGCCACAAAACATGTTTTAGCGCTTGCCGCATCAATCGCATATCAAGACAAACTAGAGCCCACCCTTCTGGTTAAAGCTAACGCGACTTATCGTAGTAGAGGCGAAAGAACAAAATTAGAAGGCTTTGTACTACTGAAATTTGATGTCGACTCAAACGGAATGGTCCAAAACATTAATCTCTTAGAGCTTGAAGGTGATCGAAAATTAGTCAAATTGGCCATCGGAGCGCTGAAGGACTACCGCTATATTCCAGTTGTTCGCAATAACAAAACCGTGAAGACCAAGGGCTTAGAGACTAAAATTGTATTCAAGTGGGGCGCCTAATCAACACTTACACCGGCTAAACATCGCAGCTAGATGACAAATACTGATCCAGCGCCACCTGTTAAAAGTTAAATAACAAGTGGCGCGAGGAAGTTTGGCTTTTTAGCGCCGAATAACGTCCATCTCATTTATTAAGTATTCGGCGTTATCGACTTTTTCCATTACCCATAGCATATAACGACTGTCGACGTGGATCGCCCGCGTAATGTCGCTATCAAAATCCCAATCTGAATTAACGCTCTCGATAGTTCCGTCGAATACCAGCCCCACTAATTCGCCCTTACCATTCAAGGTAGCCGACCCTGAGTTGCCGCCAGTGATATCAAGGTCCGACATGAAATTGACTGGCACTGACCCGAGCGACTTTAACTCGTAATCACCATAATCAGCCGACTTAATAAGCTCAAGCTGAGACTTAGGCGCGTTAAATGGCACTTCACCAGTATCTTTTTCAACAATACCTTCAAGGCGAGTAAACGCCGTGTATCGCAAACCGTCCTTGGGTGAGCCTCCCATTACATTGCCATAGCTTACACGCAAGTTTGAATTTGCATCGGGGTATGCGGTAAAACCTTGCTCCTTTTGCCATGCAATAATAGCACTCATATACTGCGGTTCGAGCAGTGCGTATCGGCCATCACGGTCTTTGTTGGCATTCTCTTGCGCCATATCTTCATCGTATAGGGCAACCGCCAGTTGCATAAATGGGTCGGAGTTTTTTTCGAGCTCGCCAGGCGTCGCCGCCATTAATGCTAAGCGGCTTTCAACGTCGTTTAAAACTGTCTTGGCATAAAAGTTATCAAGCTTTTCTGACAGTTGACGTTCGACAGTGTCGCTGTTTATACCCAAGGCCTTATCAAATGCAGCGACTCGTTGAGCTTTGGGTT
>JAESTB010000597.1 GCA_016763815.1 Arenicella sp. | reverse complement strand
TACCACCGTTCAAAGCGAAATAGGCGCGCACCTTTTGAGCCAGTTTGGCATTGACCCCGACGACCCGAATACATTTGTATTGATTAAAAACGGCGAGGTATACTTAAAATCAACGGCGGCGCTAGAAATAGCAAAGGAGCTAAGCGGCGCTTGGTCGCTTGCAAAATATTTAATAGTCATCCCCAGCGTTATTCGAGACTCTGTCTACGGCTTAATTGCTCGAAATCGCTATGCGCTAATGGGTAAACGTGACACCTGCATGACGCCCTCAGCCAAAGTCAAAGCGCGGTTTATCATCTAGTGCCTAAGTTTTAGGATATTAGTTTTGAGGCGTTAATGTTGGGGTGTTAGGGGCCGCTGCCGCGTGAGCACACCATAAACCAGCAACACTAATGTCAGTAGCGCGAAGAATACCGAGGCCTTAAAAAACTGTTCGATCACCTTCATTAATTGAGGGTATAAACTGGGTTCTATTGTAGCGCTACCTAAATGAACGCCCATTAGATATGACACCAAGCCCATGCCGATGAAGCCGCCCATTGTTCGCAGACCGTTCATGGTCGCTGAGGCACTGCCAAGCAGCTTATCGTCGACCGTACTCATGCTAGTGTGCACGATCGGAGTGTCCATGATGCCAACGCTGGAACCGATCAGAGCTATTGCAATAACCACCACCCAAATCGAAGATTCCGGCCCCAAGCTAGACAGCATAAGACAAGCCACGACGAACAAACCAACGCCGCTAAAAATTAGGTGTCTAGGCCTAAAATATTTCGACAGCGTGCCGCTAAACGGTGCAATCACCGCCGTACACAGGGCTTGTACTAACAAGATCATTCCAGTCGATTGGGCGTTCACGCCTTTCAAATATTGCAGATACAGTGTCAGCGTAAAGGGCAAAGCTAAAATACTCACATAGCTTAAGAAATGAGCTATCCCAAGAATTGTGAAGGTGCGGCTTTGGGTAAATAATTTAACTTGAAGTAGCGGGTCTCGTCGCGTTGACTGAAACCAACAAAAGGCCGCAAAGGTGACCACGCCAGAAAGCAAAAGAAGCTGACCTCGAAGATGGGTAGCATCGTAGACGCCAAAGGCTATTTGCAAAAGTGAACCAAGGTACAATGACAAATCAAGCAGACGAATACGCGTATTGCGGTCGCCGTATCGTTCCCATTTAATGAAGGTAAAGCCGATCACCGTGAGCACTAAGAAGATCGCGCCTGGCACGTAAAATACATAGCGCCAGTTAAGCTGCTCGATTACGAAACCACCGAACAATGGCCCTGTCACCATGCCAACATAGGCTACCGAAATATAAATGCCCATCACTCTTACTTTCTGATCTTGCGGGGGCACGCTCACGAGTAAAGCTACCGCCGACGCAAAGATCAAGGCCGCACCAATACCTTGCAAGCCGCGAGCCAGCAATATCATATAGCCGTTAAACGAAACGCCACCAATAAAGCAGGCAATACTGCATATCAGCAGGCCGAGAGCGAACATGCGACGGCGGCCGAACCGATCTGATAGCTTACCCGCAGGCAATACAAAACAAGCGCTGGCCAGTACTTGCGATAAAGTAAACCAACTAATGATGTCGGCGGTTAAACCCATTTCTCTGGCGATTGCAGGAATCGCCAAGGTCGATGAATGCATTTGCAGAGGCGCAAGAAACGAACCGGCCAAAATTACAATTAGAGATAAGCCTAAACGACTGATTTTATCTTCGTTTTCTAATATTTCATTTTTCAAACTGATTCCGCCTATTATGCCTTCAAGAGCGGAAAGCTCACCCAAAGTCATGCGATTTTCTTTAGCTAAGCATTATACTCAAGATATCAGCCAACTAAGGACACAAAAATGAAAATAAACGTCAATGGTCAGTCGCGCGAAGTCGATGTCGCCGCAGATATGCCTCTGCTATGGGTTTTAAGAGACGAACTCAATATTAAAGGCCCGAAGTTCGGCTGTGGTATAGCTCAATGCCGCGCCTGCACTGTGCACCTAAATGGGCAGCCAGTTCCGTCATGTTCATTGCCTATTTCTGCCGTTGGCGACGGAAAAATAACCACCATCGAAGGGCTAGCATCGCCTGATGCAATGAGCGTTGTTCAAGCGGCATGGGTAGAGCACCAAGTTGCTCAGTGCGGCTATTGTCAGCCCGGGCAGATCATGACAGCAACCGCTCTATTATCGAATAACACCAACCCCAGCGATGACGAAATTGATACCGCCATGTCAGCTAACTTGTGTCGCTGTGGTACTTACCCTCGAATTCGAGCCGCTATTAAGACGGCGGCCAGCAATATTCGCGAGATTGAACTCTCACCAACCGAAAGTGAAGGGGAATCAATATGAGCAAACTCGGCACAATTACTAGGCGCACGTTTTTGTTCGGTTCGGTTGTTATTGCCGGTGGACTTGGCTTTGGGTTCTATAAATATAAGCAGCCTATCGACAATCCACTTGAAACCGATTTGGCCGATGGCAGCACCGCATTGACGCCGTACTTGCTGATTGATCAAAGCGGCATTTCTATCATTGTGCCGCGCGCTGAAATGGGCCAAGGCGTTCAAACCACGCTAGCGGCCTTAGTCGCCGAAGAGCTAGATGTCACTCTTGAACAAGTTAACGTAATACATGGCCCGGCCTCATCCGCCTATTTTAACGCCGCCGTGCTTGAAGAAGCGTTACCGTTTTCATCAATAGATACCGGTGCAATGGCAAACGGCATGCGTAATTTTGTCCATGTTCCAGCTAAATTACTCGGCCTACAAATTACCGGTGGGTCTTCTTCTGTGGCTGACGCTTATGAAAAGATGCGGGTTGCTGGAGCCGCCGCACGAAATGTCTTAGTCAAAGCCGCTGCTCAACAACTCGGTGTCTCGATAACTAGCCTTAGAACCGAAAATGGATTAGTAATAAGCTCAAACGGTGAAACCTTAAGCTATCTTCAATTAGCCGCCGCAGCGGCCACTATTGAGCCTGATTCAGAACTGCAATTAAAACCAAGGTCTGAATGGAAAATTCTCGGCCAGTCACAGAACCGAATTGATATACCGGCCAAATCTACCGGCACTGCCGAATTTGGTATCGATGTTGATCTGCCCAATATGATGTACGCCAGCATTCGTGTTAACCCGAATTTAGGCGCGGCAATGAACTCTTTTGACGCAAGCAAAGCCCAAGGCATGCGCGGGGTTAAAAAAGTGCTCGCGATTGACAATGGCGTAGCGGTTATTGCCAGTAACACCTGGTACGCATTTAAAGCCGTCAACGCGATTGAATTTGATTGGGCAACGGCCGACTATCCGCTAACCACAGCGTCTCATTTAAAAGCGGTTGAGGACAGCTTTACCGACGACAATCAAGATAGCCAATTGCGCGAAGATGGCGATGTCGAAAAAGCCCTTAAAGACGCCGATCAGGTAATCTCGGCCGAGTACAAAGTGCCCTATTTACCCCACGCCCCGCTTGAGCCAATGAACGCTACGGCTTGGTTGCATGATGGTAAGTTAGAGGTTTGGGCTGGCACACAAATACCAACTCAAGCAGTCAAAGAAGCGGTAAAGATCACCGGTTTAGAACAAAGCAATATTAAAATTCATACCACGCTAATGGGTGGCAGTTTTGGTCGACGTTTGGAGATGGACTACATTATTCAAGCGATCAAGGTCGCGGTGGAAATGCCAGGCTCACCGATCAAGCTAACCTGGACTCGCGAAGAGGACATGACGCACGACAACTATCGCCCAATCGGCATGGCTAGGTTTAAAGCCGTGGTAAGCGACAAAGGCCCGACTGCAATCGATTTGCAATTAGCTGGCGCATCGGTAAACGCATCGCAAATGGGTAGGCTCGGAATTCCTGCAGCTGGGCCAGATATCGCTATTGTACAAGCCGCATGGGACCAACCTTATGGCGTAGAGAATTTTCGAGTTACTGGTTATCGAGTAAAAAACGACTTCCCAATTAGTTCATGGCGCTCGGTTGGTTCATCACAAAATGGCTTCTTTCATGAAAGCATGATGGACGAAATCGCCCACTCTAAAAGCTTAGACCCAATGCAAATGCGTATTGATTTAATCACCCATGAACCGAGTCGTAAAGTATTAGAAGCGGTTGCTGAGATGTCAGGCTGGGGAACCGCCTTGCCCGAGGGCCATGCACGCGGCGTGGCATTTTCATTATCGTTTGGAGTGCCCGCAGCAGAGGTAATCGAAATAGCAATTATCGATGGCAAAGTCAAAATCATTAACGCTTTTGCCGCGGTCGATGTTGGCATAGCGATGGACCCACGTAATATTAAAGCCCAAGTAATGGGTGGTCTGAATTTTGGTTTGGCAGCGGCAATCATGGGCGATATCAGTATTAAAGATGGTCAGATTCAAGAGACCAATTTTCATCAATATCGTTCAATGCGCTTTTACCAAGCACCTGCAGTCGAGGTTCGAGTATTAGAAAACGGCGAACGCGTTCGCGGTATTGGCGAGCCTGGTACGCCGCCAGCGGCACCCGCATTGGCCAATGCTATTTTTGCCGCCACTGGTCAGCGTATTCGTGAATTACCATTGAGTAAGCATATCGGCTTTGTTTAGCTGAATTTAGAGTGGCGCGCGAGCGGTGAGATCCTTCGGCTCGCTGCGCTCTCTCAGAAAGACGGTGTTTCTGAACTTGCTCAGGAGAGTGGGATGGCTGCCCTGCCGTCATGCTGGCTGAGCGAATTTCCCCTGCCGTCATCCTGACCGAGCGAAGCAAGCGGAAGGATCTAGCTTAGCGCAATGAGATTCTTCGGTTCGCTACGCTCTCTCAGAAAGAC
>JAESTB010000596.1 GCA_016763815.1 Arenicella sp. | reverse complement strand
TTGATGCTTGATACCAATGGCTATGTGGCCGAAGGCAGTGGCGAGAATATTTTTATTGTACGTCGCGGCAAAATTTTCACACCGTCGCTAACCTCAGCGCTTGAAGGTATTACTCGAGATACTATCGCCGAACTGCTGCGGGATGATATGGGCATGGAGATAGTAGAGAAGCAAATTACCCGCGACGAAGTTTATACCGCGGACGAAGCATTCTTTACCGGCACGGCGGCTGAAGTTACGCCGATTAACTCGCTCGATGATCGTATTATCGGCGATGGCAAACGTGGTGCTGTAACCGAAGAAATTCAAAGGCGTTATTTTGATGTGGTTAACGGGCGCAACCCAGATCGAATGGATTGGTTGACGCTTGTTTAGACGGCGCTATTTAGTCACCTATAATGTCTGCGTTAACAAAGAAATACCTAATCATTGGCCCATCTTGGGTCGGTGATATGGTGATGGCACAAAGCTTATTTATTGACCTTAAGCAACGCCAACCGGAGTGCCAAATCGATGTTCTTGCACCGGCCTGGACCGCCGCCTTAATGGATCGAATGCCGGAAGTTACCGAGCTGATTGCCGGAAACTTTAATCATGGAAAATTAAGTTTAGGCGAGCGCATAAAGCTGGCTAAGAGCCTACGCTCAAAAGGCTATAGTAATGCCATTTTACTGCCCAACTCTTTAAAGTCGGCGCTCGTTCCGGTGGTGGCAAAAATTCCTACGCGCACGGGTTATATCGGTGAGCAACGCTGGGGATTTCTAAACGATATCCGTAGACTCGATAAGCAAGCGCTACCGATGACAGTGCAACGTTTCGTTGCGCTCGGACTAGAAAAAGGCGCTGCTGTGCGACTGGTTGATTCGATTCCAGCCCCTCAGTTGGTGGTCGACCCCAGCTCAGCACAAGCGGTGCTTGATCATAACCAGCTAAGCATTGAAAAAACGGGTGTGGTTAAAAAGGTTTTAGTACTTTGCCCTGGGGCCGAGTTCGGGCCTTCTAAGCAATGGCCGGTAACGCATTACGCCGAGGTAGGCAATCATTACTTGAGCAAAGGCTGGCAAGTCTGGTTACTTGGTTCCGATAAAGACCGTCTAGTTTGCCAAGAATTAGATGCTCTTTGTGGCCATAATACTGAGGTTCTAGCAGGCAAAACGTCGTTGTCTGAAGCCGTTGATTTAATCTCATTTGCGTCATTAGTGGTGGCAAATGATTCGGGCTTAATGCACATTGCTGCCGCATTACAGAAGCCGCTAGTAGCGGTGTACGGATCTACCGACCCCGGCCACACTCCCCCATTGAGTGACAATCATGCGATTGCTCGATTAGCCTTAGATTGCAGCCCCTGTTTTAAGCGCGAATGTCCATTACAGCATCTCGATTGTTTGCGGCAGCTTAAGCCTATTAACGTACTGACCCTCGCTGAGGGGCTTTAATGATCGCCGAGGCGTTATAAATGAGAGTCTTAGTAGTAAAGCTCACCTCAATGGGTGACGTGCTGCACTTGATGCCTGCTTTGTCTGATTTGATCAAGGCCAAGCCCGATGTCGTGATCGATTGGATGGTCGAAGATAGTTTTGCTGAGATTCCCGCTTGGTACCCGAGCGTTGACCGAGTAATTAAAGTATCGACACGTCGTTGGCGAAGCCTGAAGGGGCAAAATTTTCGTGAGTTTTGGTTGTTCGTGAAAGAGCTTCGCAGTGAAACCTATGATGTTGTGATTGATGCTCAAGGTTTAATCAAAAGTGCTGGTTTTGCTCGTTTAGCAAAACTTAAAAAAGAAGGCATCCGTGCTGGCTTTAGCGGTTCGTCAATCAAAGAGTCGCCAGCCGCTATGCTTTACCATAAAAAAGTTGAGGTGGTTCGAGGGCAGCATGCTATCGAGCGCTTGCGTCAGTTGTTTGCTGGTGTCTTTGCCTATGGCAAACCTAATGCTGAACCCGATTACAAGCTTAGCCTGCCTAAGCCCGCTATCAGCAACGCTGATACAGTTATGTTGTTTCATGGTACTACTTGGGCAACGAAACATTTGCCTGATAGTCTATGGTGCGAAATTGCTGACTTGGCCTGCGACGACGGCTATAAAGTAATACTTGCTTGGGGTAATGAGGTGGAGCGCCAACGTGCCGAATTGATTGCCACAGATCGCCCAGACGTGATGGTGTTAGAGCGAACCACACTGACCTATTTGGCGCGCACTATTGCTGGTACTTCAGGTGCTATTGCGGTAGACACTGGCCTAGGGCATATGGCTGCTGCGCTCGGTATACCCTGCGTGTCGGTTTATGGTTCAACTGATTCAACATTAACGGGCGCTGTTGGGCCACATCAACGCTTGATTCAAAGCCGCTATTCATGTTCGCCGTGTCTGCTAAAACAGTGTCCGAAATTGTCTGAGACGGTGCTTTATCCTCCGTGTTATAAGGCTTCTGAGGCTAACCCTAAGCTCAGCGCGGCGGCTATCTGGCAGACACTTTACCGTCAAATAGTTTAGCTCGCCAAAACTTCTAAAACTGCTTAACTTTAGGCGTATAATTTAACCTACGTTAGAGATACTGATTAATTATGCACTTCGCCTTTTGTCTATATAAGCACTTCCCATACAGCGGCCTGTCGTTAGACATGCTGCGTATCGCCAATGAATGCACGCAACGTGGCCACAAAGCGACCGTGTTTACCGGTAGCTGGGAGGGAGATGTTCCCGACGGCGTCGAAGTCGTAATTATCAAGCACTTTGCGCTAACCAATCATACTCGAGCTCATACTTTTCACAGTAAGCTGCGTAAGTTGCTTGAAACTCGAGAGTTTGATGTGGTTGTTGGGTTTAATAAGATCCCGGGTATGGATATTTACTATTGTGGTGATTATTGTTATGTAGGCCGATCCTTCTTACGGCACTCATTCTTCTACCGCTTTACCCCACGGTTTTTATACTTCTCAAGTTTCGAGCGAGGGGTGTTTGAGGCGTCTTCGAAAACCAATATTTTGTCGTTGTCTGATCGTGAAAAATTGATCTATCAACAGTATTACCTAACCCAAGATTCGCGCTTTTTATGCCTACCGCCAACCTTGGAAAAAGCTCGCTGGGCTAACTTAGACGAGTTGCCTGATCGTATTTCGTTGCGTACCTCCCTAGGCATCAAGGAAGACGATAATTTGGTGCTGTTGATTGGCTCTGGTTTTCAGACTAAAGGTTTAGATCGTGCGATATTAGCGCTCGCGGCCTTGCCTAAAGACTTGCTGGCCAAGACCAAACTTTTTGTGGTCGGCCAAGATAAGGCTGATACCTTTCAGCGTTTAGCTAAGCGTCATGACGTCGCCAATCATATTCATTTCTTAGGCGGTCGCAAAGACGTGCCAGCATTAATGAAAGCTGGCGACATGTTATTACACCCAGCCTATGCTGAGACCACCGGCGGCGTGTTATTAGAAGCGATTGTGTCAGGCTTGCCGGTATTGGCTACGCCAGTATGCGGTTATGCACCACATATTAAGACGGCGGATGCTGGTTTCGTGTTGCGCAAACGTTTTTCGCAAGCCGAGCTAAATGAAAAGCTGTTAGAGATGTTGTTGTCCGATCAAAAAGAGCAGTGGCGCCAAAACGGCTTGAAATACGGCCAAAATCCTAGCCTCTATGTCATGCCGCAGCGGGCGGTTGATTTTATTGAACAAACATGTGTTCAACATCGTTTGTATTTGCCGGGTGAAATGCGCCAGAAAAGTGATGAGTCTTTGTACATCACTAACGAGCTGCGTCAGTCATTGAAGGGCGAAGATTCATTTTATCAAATGATGAATATTGAGGGTAAAGTTTACCGAGAGGCCCTAGGTCGCCGTACTTTACGTTTTACCCGCGGTAATAAAGATTACTTTTTGAAGATGCACACCGGTGTGGGCTGGGGTGAGATCGTTAAAAACTTAACTTACCTTCGTGCGCCAGTTGTCGGTGCTCTGAATGAGTGGCATGGCGTACATCGACTGAAAGATTTAGAGATCGACACGATGACGGTTGCCGCCTATGGCATCCGTGGCAGTAACCCGGCAACCAAGCATTCGTTTATTGTGACCGAAGCGTTACCGACTGAAACAAGTCTAGAAGATTTCTGTGGCGAATGGGCTGAGAACCCTCCGCGTACTTTAAAACAGGTCCGATTAAAGCGCTGGATTCTAAATAAGGTTGTTGAAACTGCTCGAGTAATTCATGAGAATGGTGCTAATCATCGTGACTTTTATTTGTGCCATTTTTTACTTGATGCGCATTTTGAAGCGGATGACCGGGTATCTCTCGAAAGCAAGCTGTATCTGATTGATTTACATCGCATTCAAATGCGTCGTAAAACGCCTGAACGTTGGGCGGTTAAAGATATCGCCGGTTTATATTACTCGAGCAAAGATATTGGTCTAACCAAGCGTGATTTATTACGCTTTATGAAGCTTTATCGCGATAAGCCGCTGCGCGAAATTCTACGCACGGAGGCAAGCTTTTGGCGCAAGGTTGAGAGTCGCGGTAACAAGCTGTATGAATCTGAAATACGCAAAGCATTAGTGCTCGAAAAGTTGAAGCATCAGCAAGCACAGATTGTAGAGGGTGATTATTCCGCGACGCACACACCTGTATTAAATCAACCTGAGGCGGCGGTTAGAGTTGATAATAAACACTCTGCTGAGCCTCGACATGTTATTAGAAAGTAGTCAATCGCCAATGGATCTGATTGATTGGGCTAAACAGCCAGTGACGCGAAGTATTGATTGGAATTCTCGTATTTGGATTTCGACCGAGTACCTTGGTCTACTTCCAAGGAATGCAAAACCACTAAATCAGCTTTTGCTAGATACCGATCTGGCTTTTAAGCACGATCGTACAACCACCGTGTCGCGAGTTGAGTTGGCCGGTGAGGCGATGGTGCTGAAGCGCTACAATCCTCGTAACCAATGGCACAAAATTAAGCGTGCCTTGCGTCGCTCGCGTGCTCGGCGGTGTTGGCAGATGAGTTATGCGTTTTCTGAAGCAGGTTTGAATGTGGCCGCGCCGATACTGATGTTAGAAGATCGTTTTGGGCCGTTTCGACTGAACGCTTATTTCGTAAATGAATTTCTAGAAGGTCAAGAGCTAAGAATCTTGTTGCCGAGCATGAACCGTGCGCAACAGCTGAAAGTAGCTGATGCGGTTAACGATGCGTTTGAAAAGTTGAAGGCCGCACGCCTGACCCACGGCGACTTAAAGGCGAGCAATTTGATGTGGAGTGATGATCGGCTCTTTTTCATTGACTTAGATGCGGCCCAGCAACATAGAAACCCCGTGACCTGGTTGAAAGGTCACAATAAAGATCGAAAGCGATTCTTAAAAAATTGGCAAGGAGATAGCCAATTGCTCGCTATCTTTGACCGATAGTTTTCTTTTCTGATAGAGCATTACGCCGATACCCCGGCGGATAATATAAAAGCGCTTAACAGTAGGGTCACGAACAACTTGGCTTGAGGTTTAGTTATTATGCGCATATTTTGTTTGCTGTCGGTTCGTACTTATATATAGTATTAAAGACGAAATTAGCTATCTCGTAGAGACCGCTTTCTCGTATGTATAGAAAGCATTAGATTTGGTGTGTGAATACGAGGTCCATCCGTTGCTTGGCTAGCGCGGTCAATATCATCCCAGTTGAGTATCAACGATTTACAAAAAAGTATTGATACGGTTAGCCCTAGAGCGAACCAAAACAGCATTGATGCGTAAGGTTTAAAATTTTTATACATAGGGCCAAATTCTCACTAAATTCTCGTTAATTAAAAAACCATCCATGGCATTCATCTCCTAGCCGCTAGCCTCAAGGCCTTATCAATACGACTATTAGACTCAATAAAAGTCCTATAAAACTCCCTTTAATCTAAAGTATTTAATGGTGACAAAGGTAAGCGTCATTTGATGAATGAATAGTGCACGCTTTGCCAAGCGAAGAATATTACAGGCTATTACAGCTGGCTTGCATAAAGTCGAGACGATGCTAATGTAACCGTAGCGTAAGGACGGTATAACGATATTAGATAACGCAAATTTGACTTTAAAACGGAGAGTACCAAATGAATAACCCAGTACCTCAAGTTCCAGAAATTGAGGATATTACACTGAAGGTTCTTCAGATTCCGGAGGTTTCGTCTACAACCGCAGAGGCAGTGCTCCCCGCGGTATTAGTGACCTTAGAGAAAGGCGCGCAGGCCTATCCAAACGCCGATTTTTACCTCGGCATC
>JAESTB010000595.1 GCA_016763815.1 Arenicella sp. | reverse complement strand
TGACGTTGAAAAAAAACGCAGTCAATTAACCGCAGTCTAATTAATAAATTAATAGCCTGGTAAGCAATGTTGTTTGTCAGGCAGAGGGTTAAAAATGAGTAAACAAAAAGTTTGTAACATGACTGATTTAGTTAAAAATTCAGGAGTGTGTGCACTCGTCAAGACTGGCACTGAAGAGCAGCAAGTAGCTTTGTTCTATATGCCAGAGACTGAGCAAAAAATATTTGCAATCAGTAATTGGGATCCAGTCGGTAATGCGAATGTGATGTCACGCGGTTTAACCGGAAGCATTGGTGACGATATTATGGTTTCATCACCGCTGTATAAACAACATTACTGTTTAGCAACAGGAAAGTGTTTAGATGACGACGAACTGAGTGTGAAAATATTCGATGTTTCTATTGAAGACGACACTGTCTACATCAGGACTTAAGTATAGCGGTAAGCGGTACTTACTAAAGTAAACATTAATTAAACAAGAAGCTCACTCTATGTTATTTGGTCGCCGAAAACGTAAACCTATTAAAATCCCACAAAAAGATGTTGCCGAGTGGAAATACACAACCTGTAATTATTGTTCAACAGGCTGTGCAATTGAAATTGGCCTCGATAACGACGGTAAGCTAGTAACAAGCCGTGGTGTCGCTGATGCAGACGTAAACCGGGGTAAGTTATGTATTAAGGGCTTGCTTGAGCATGACTTGTTTGATTCACCAGGGCGTGGTTCAGAGCCGTTGCTAAGAAGTTCAATTCATAAGGGTTTTGAAACCGTTTCTTGGGATGCCGCTCTGGATAAAACGGCTGAAAAGATTAAGGAGATTCAAGCCAAGTATGGCCGTGACTCGTTTGCGGTTGTATCAACGGGGCAGCTTTTAACCGAAGAGTTCTATACGCTAGGTAAATTGGTGCGTGGTTGTATAGGCACTAATAACTACGACGGTAACACCACACTTTGCATGGCGTCAGCGGTATCGGGTTATAAGCGCTCATTTGGTTCAGACGGCCCTCCAGGATGTTATGAAGACTTTGAGCATACTGACTGTTTTATGGCATTTGGTTCAAACTTACCTGAGCAACACCCTATTATTTATTGGCGTTTGAAAGAAGCGCGCGAGAAGCGGCACTTTCCCATGATCGTGATCGATCCGCGTGTGACAATGCTGGCTCAATGGGCTGATATCCATCTACCCATTACGCCAGGCACCGACACCGTACTTCTTAACTCAATGATGTATGTGATCATCAATGAAGGTTTACAAGATAACGCTTATATTGAGGCTCACACCACAGGTTACGAAGAAATGAAGGCGGTGGTTATGGATTATGATCCAAAATCAGCGCAAAAGATTTGCGGTATTGACGAAGACACAATTCGCCATGTTGCGCGTATTTACGCGAAAGCCGACTCAGCAATGAGTATCTGGACAATGGGCATTAACCAAAGTACTCATGGTTCTGACGGTGTGTGTTCAATTAATAACATTAACTTGATTACCGGTAATATTGGTAAACCCGGTGGCACAAGTTTATCTATTACAGGCCAGTGTAATGCGATGGGCACACGTGAGTGGTCTTCATGTTCTGGTCTGCCGGGTTACCGTTTCTTAGAAAATGAAGAGCACCGTGAACAAATTGCTGATTTTTGGGGTATAGACTCAGAGTTCTTCCCAGAAAAAGTCGGTTTAAAGCAAACCGATATTTTTCCAGCGATTGAAACCGGCCAAATTAAAGGTTTGTGGTTAGTCGCAACCAACCCATTAACGTCAATGGCAAACCAAGCACGCATTCGTAAGGCAATGGAAGGCTTGGAGTTTGTTGTGGTGCAAGATGTTTACGAAGACGTAGAAACTGTTGAATACGCACACGCTTACTTACCCGCATCAGTGTGGGCTGAAAAAGAAGGTTGTCACACTAACACTGAGCGCCGAGTTAATATAACGCGTAACACCTTGCCCTCATATGGCAACTCAAAACCAGACTTTCAAATATTTAACGAAATGTCTACACGTTTTGAAAACAGTAAAAAAATCGTTTTTCCAGCAACGCCAGAAGGCGCATTTAATGAAATGCGTGAATTATCAAAAGGCCAAGGTCGAACGTTAGATATTTCGGGTATGACGTACGATAAAATTGAAACTGCGCGCGGTATTCAATGGCCATTTAGTGAAGACACTGAAGACGGTGAATTAAAAGGTGCTCAACGCTTATACACTGACGGTAAATTCCAAACCCCGAACGGTAAAGCAAACCTGATTCCAGTGCGTTTTTTCAATAATAACGAATGCCCAGATGATGATTATCCGTTTTGGTTAAACAGTGGCCGAATCGTTGAACATTTTCATACGCGAACTCGGACAGGTAAAATTGGAAACATCAACAAGTTTAGCCCAACCCCATACATGGAGATTAATCCAGATGCGGCGGCTGAACTCGGCATCGAGAGTATGCAGTATGTACGTATACTCTCACGTCGTGGCGACGCTATTGTAATGGCGCAGTTAACGCAACGTGTGTCTCGCGACATGGTATTTATTCCATTCCATTATCACGATTGTGTTAATCGTTTGACCTTAGGCTTACTTGATCCATATTCTCGTCAACCTGCGTTTAAGCAGTGTGCTGCTCGTATTGAATTAATTGATCAAAAAGAAGCCGCCAAACTTAATTTAGAACGGAGAACATTCTAATGAATGAACAATCCTCATTGGAAGGTTTAGTAGCCCAAGCAAGCAGTGAACTATCCGGCGCAAAAAGTGGCGGTTGTTCAAGTGGTAGCAGCCCAACGTGGAGCCGCCGTGACCATGAACCTGGTTATGCTGTTTTAAAAGACTTAATGCACGAAAAGACCAATCAGTATGGTCAGGCGATTGATTTACTTGAAGTGACTGAAGGCAAATTGCCAAAAGGCCGCTCAATGTATATCAACGAAAACCCGGTTGTTGGCGATAACCCAAACCGTAACAAACAACACGGTTTTTATTTTAATGCAGATAACTGCATTGGTTGTCA
>JAESTB010000594.1 GCA_016763815.1 Arenicella sp. | reverse complement strand
GGTGATGAGATTGCTGGCTTGGTTCAGAAAATGGGAATTGAACTGCCGTTTGAAGACTATGTTTGGTACGGCGAAGATGATGATACCGTGCGCGATGAGTTTTACCATCAAGCTAAGTTGATGGATCTAGATGCTTATACGGTAATTGGCTCGAGTGAACCGCTTACTCAGCGACTTTGGCGTCGTTATGGTGGTGTGGCGCTCGAGTTGCTAGAAGATATTCGCCAAAACCCCCAACAAGCTGACCGCTTGATGGCAAGCGCTGAGTATTTACGATGCGAGATTGAGCACACGGCGCGATATGAAATGGTGACTAAGCTGGATGATTTTTTACGTCGGCGTTCGAAGATTAGTCAAGTTGTGCGTCACCAAGATATTATTGATGCCCCTGGTTTAATGGAGGCCTGTGAGATTTTCTTTGGTGATGAGGCGCAAGCAAAACGACAGGAATATATCGATTCATTGTGAGCTTGCTAGGGTAAGGTGTAAGCAGCTAAGCGATGAACCATTGATTCAGGGCGTAATTTAGAGATGCCCTCAATGGGCACCTAGTCCTTCGGTTGCGCCGGAATGGTTTGTCGATCGATATTCCGCCGACAACCGTCGATTCTCTTGAAGGCTACTCAATGGTTTTAGCGCCGGGCTTGCTGGTTTGGCCTGACCTATTGCTTGCCTTGCTGGAGACGTAGACGTAGTCTGGTATCGCTGTGCTTGGGCCGCGAAGTGGTTCAAAGACTGAAAATTTCAGTATTCCTGACTTATTACCGCCGGTAATTCCTAACTTTGATTGCAAGGTGAGTTACGTGGATACATTTGCTCGCAGTTCTGATCGAAAGTTAGTCTCGGGTGGGGCAATAAGGGCTTGGCTTGAAACGGTGAAGACAATAGAAGTGATTGTTGAGCAGACAGGCGATGGCTCAGCGGTACTCATCGGCGACCAGCAGCTTCGCTATTTAACCGGTTGGCCCGACGCTGAGGCGATGACGGGAATACTGGGGGATTTAGCGCTTGAAGCGGAGCTTGATATCATTAAAATGTCGGAAGGTGTTCGCAGGCGCTGTACCGCATCGCACGAGTTTGTCTTCAACTATAACGCAGAACCAGTTGAATTTAGAGATCAGACCATAGACCTCGCCGGTGTGCTTGTTAAGCGATTATTTTAGATTAGTATCTAAGATAATGGGAATGAGCTACCCCGAGAGGTTAACCCCAGACTCGATAGAGTGAAACTGTGACGAAATAACCTTCTAGTTCGCATCGCCGCGCGTTACAATTAGCTTTGTTTTTTTAACCTATTACTAACCTTGTATTGCAATGAAAGTTGAACAAACCAAGCTCGACGGTGTATTACTCGTCACTCCTCAGGTTTTTGGCGATGACCGAGGTTTTTTTATGGAAACCTACAATCGAGACAAAGCGATAGAACTAGGCTTGCCTGGCGAATTCGTGCAAGATAATCACTCAAAGTCCAGTAAGGGCGTATTAAGAGGCCTGCATTACCAGACACCGCAGTGGCAGGGGAAGTTAATACGCGCGGTCCAGGGTGAAATTTATGATGTCGCGGTTGATATTCGTGATGGTTCCCCGACCTTTGGCGAGTGGCTTGGTTTTTATCTCAATGATGAAAATAAGCAACAACTTTATGTGCCAGAAGGTTTTGCACACGGCTTTGTAGTCACCAGTGATACCGCCGAAGTAGTTTATAAATGTACGTCGCTATACGCACCCGCACAAGAGGGTAGCGTGTTGTGGAATGATCCGGAAATTGGTATTCAATGGCCTATTGCTGAGCCTTTGCTGTCGGCTAAGGATGACGCTGGGCAACGGCTGCGTGACTTGCCAGCATTGAAGGTTGTTTAATTCAGATGTCAACAATAAAGAAAGTTCTCTTGATTGGTCAAAATGGCCAAGTCACCACATACTTGCAGAGTGCGTTTAAAGGCGATGAGACTCTGAAGGGCCTGGAGCTGTATGTTGCCGGCAGAGATGTTCTCGATTTGGCTGATGTAGCCGGTATTGAGACTGTGCTGGAAGATATTTCCGCTGATATGATTATTAACCCCGCGGCCTACACGGCGGTTGATTTAGCCGAGCAAGAGGCCGATGCGGCGTTCACCATTAATCGAGATGCCGTAGCGGCAATTGCGGCTTATTGCGCTAAAACCAATACGCCCTTGATTCACTTTTCTACTGATTATGTGTTTGCCGGAGATGCCAATGAGGCGTATCTAGAGTCAGATGAAACGATTCCAAACGGCATTTATGGGCAAAGTAAATTAGAGGGTGAAAATGCGATTTTAGCCTCCGGAGCGCCGGCAATTATTTTGCGCACTGCGTGGGTGTACTCTAATCATGGTAAGAACTTTTATAAAACGATGTTGAGCCTTGCCGCGTCCCGCGATCAATTGTCGGTAGTCGGCGATCAAGTAGGTGCCCCAACCTATGCTGGTAGTATTGCCGATGCAACTAAGCAACTTGTAGCGCTAATATTTGAGCAAGGAAGCATAAGCGCCGGTCAATCGGGGGTTTACCACTTTAGCTGTCAAGGTCAAACATCTTGGGCTGAATTTGCTAAAGCCATCTTTGTTGAAAACGAAATTACTGATATAAAGGTTAATAGCATTCGCACAGAAGAATACCCGACGCCCGCTAAGCGACCTGCGTTTTCGGTGCTAAACGGCGAAAAACTAAAGCAAACATTCGATATCAGCTTGCCGCATTGGGGAACAGCATTGGCTCATTGCGCAGCTGAAATCAAGGTTAGGTAATGCCGGTGACGTCGGCAATCTCCTAATGGATCCAGTAAAGTCTGTACTCGACTCGCCAATGCCTTCAGTGGAGGCCAGTGCAGTGAACCCTGAAAGTGCAGTAGAAATAAGTGTCACGGACTCTGAGCGTGTCGCGGACTCTGAACGTGTCGCGGACTCTGAAAGTGCCGCTTATATTCTTGGAGACCACGGGCCATTCGCTAAACGTATTGAAAACTATACCGTGCGAGAGTCGCAAGCGGCAATGGCCAGCGCGATTGAGGATACTATCGCTAATAAACAGACCTTGTTGGCTGAGTCTGGGACCGGTACCGGTAAAACCTTCGCTTATCTAGTGCCAGCCTTGCTGTCGGGCAGAAAAAGTCTGGTTTCTACCGGCACAAAACATCTGCAAGAGCAGCTTTTTCATCGTGATATCCCCTTGGTTTTAAAAACCTTGGGCTTGAATGCAAAAGTGTCGTTGCTCAAAGGGCGCAGCAACTATTTGTGTTTACATCGCATGGTGTTAACCAGAGGCTCGTCACGGCGACTGGATAAAGTGCAACTCACCGAGTTAGAAGCGATTTCATCGTGGGAACCAATCACTAAAAGTGGCGATATTGGTGATTTAAACGAAGTGCCAGAAGACTCTAGAATTTGGCCATCGGTCACGTCAACGGTCGATAATTGTATTGGTCAAAATTGTTCTTTTTTTGAAGATTGCTATGTAAATAAGGCCCGTAAAGCGGCCATGACTAGCGAGGTTGTAGTGGTAAATCATCATCTTTTTTTCGCCGATAAGGCGTTAAAAGATGATGGCTTTGGTGCCTTACTTCCCGATGTAGAAACAGTAATCTTTGACGAAGCTCATCAGATACCTGATATAGCATCGAACTTCTTGGGCAATAGTTTTAGCTCTTGGCAGGTGATGGAGCTTGCTAGCGATACTCGTGCCGCCGAGTTAAAAGAGAAGAGTTTAATTCCTAAACTAATATTACTGGCCGACGAGTTGGACAAGGTAACCGCTGACTATCGACTCAGCCTGGGGCTTAATGAGCGTCGTGTTGGCTGGGAAGATTTGGTCGACGAAATACCGAATTTACCAAAGAAACTATCATCCCTAGCTGAGAGGCTCACCGAGTTTGCTGACGTCTTAGAGAAAGCATCGGTTGCAGGCGAGGCGCTTACTCGCTGCTACGAGCGTGCCTTGGAGCTGTCTCAAGATTGCCATAAGCTTGCCGGTGATTCGGCCTTAGATGATGTAGTGCGCTGGGTTGAAGTGGCGCGAAGAACCTTTAGGATTCATGAAACGCCACTAAATATTGGTGATGCTCTGAATGCCTATTTCGGCAATAAAGATCAAGCCAGAATTTTTACCTCGGCGACTCTCTCGGTCAGTGGCGATTACACTCATTATCAACAATTGGTGGGCCTTAGCAGCGACACGCCTCACAATACTTGGGACAGTCCGTTCGATTACTTTAACCAAGCAGTTCTGTATGTTCCCGAAGGCATGCCGTTACCGAAAGAAGACGGTTTTGCCGATGCCTTGTTTGACCAAGTGCTGCCGATCTTGCAAGCCAGTCAAGGAGCGGCGTTTGTACTGTTTACCAGCTTCAGAATCATGCAGCAGTTTGAAGAAAAACTGACTGATTATGAGTTTAATATTCTGACACAAGGTAATACTAGTAAGCGTGAGATGCTTAAAGAGTTTGTTGAAAAGCCGAATTCGGTGTTGCTTGGAACGATGAGTTTCTGGGAAGGTGTCGACGTGCCGGGTGACGCTTTGCGCTGTGTGATTATTGACAAATTGCCATTCGAATCGCCTTTCGACCCAGTGATTAAAGCGAGATTAAACGCCATGCAAAACGGCGGTCAAAACCCGTTTATGAATTACCAGGTACCGCGAGCGGTGATCACCTTACGTCAAGGCGCTGGCCGCTTAATTCGCAGTTCACAAGATAAGGGCGTGTTAATGATTTGTGACGGTCGATTACGTACCACCCATTACGGTCGAGTTTTTTTGAATAGTTTGCCAAACATGCGGCGTAGCAATAATGCAGATAAAGTTACTGCTTTCTTAGCGCGCTTAGCCGGCTCAAAGGCACCTGAATGAGCACTATCTTAGCAATCGAAACGGCCACACCATCATGTTCAGCGGCACTGCGGATAGACGGAGAAGTGGTAGTTCGAGCCGAGGTTGGCAACAACATTCACTCTCAAGTGCTGCTCGGCATGATCGAAAGCCTATTGGCTGAAGCTCAGCTGGGCCCGCAGGCTTTAGATGCGGTTACCGTAGGTCAGGGGCCGGGGTCTTTTACTGGACTACGAATTGGAGTGGGCGTTGGTCAAGGCTTGGCGTTTGGCGCTAACTGCCCGATGATAGGTGTCTCGTCGCTCGACGCACTTGCGTTACAAGCTCTGGGGGATAATTCTGTTATTGCTGCAATTGATGCCCGTATGGGCGAGGTTTACTGGTGTGAGTATCAAAAAATTGGCGATCAGATAAAACGTCTATCAGGCTTACAAGTGACACCACCAACCGCGGTAAAATTTTCAAATGCTGATGTTAGAGGGGTGGTCGTGGGTAGTGCTTGGTCGGCTTATCCAAACCAATTTAGCGCTTTGAATGAATGGTCAGCTGAAATACAAAGCTCGATTGTCTACCCTAGTGCTGGCTCATTATTGCGCTTGGCTGAAGAGCAATACCGGCAGAGAAAATGGCTGTCAGCGGCACTCTTTGCGCCAATGTATGTGCGTAATGATGTGGCCAAAAAATCGACCAAAAAACTGCCGGGTAGACGACCTGAATAAGTTTCGTTGCTAGTCGTACCTAGCTCTATTATCTGATCAGTAACCCGTGATTAACAGATCACTTCAAAGTTTTTACTGGTGATTCTTCGACCGTTAATTCTGATTTCGACGGTCCACGGACCAACAAACTCTTCAAGCCCAGCGGCCGGATTGATCCATTGAATCATTGCGGCTCCGGTTGACGGCGATAAGCTTAACCAACTCCATAGCCGAGTTTCTTCAGCGACCACACTAAAAGAATATTCAGTGCGTTCGCGTTCGGTGTTAGAGGGGTCTATCCAGACAATGGCTAAGTCGTATTTAGTTTTGGGCATGTGGCTGAGTTCGACCACAGTGAAGATTCTGTCGGAGCAACCGAAGCTACTTCTTTCTTCCGTCAGTGGGAATTGGTGTTGATCACCAAGGGTAAAATAAACTTTGGAGCTGGCTTTATTTTGTTCAGCGGCAGACGATGGCGTTATCGAGATGATAAACGCAGATAAAAAAGCCACCGTTAATACGATGGCCCTTCGATTTAATAAATCAATGCTCATCAGTGTTATTCGAATTTAATAGAACAAGTGTAATCGAGTGATTTATTGGCAATGTGGCTATTAACTAATGGTCCGCTAGACTGCCTACGAGCGGCTCAGCGTAATAGTGCCACTGCCGGACTCGCTTGAGCAGATATCAGTAGCCGTGACAAGGACGTATGTACCAGATAGCGTATTGCCGTTATTGCTAATGGCAAGCTGAAGGTTGGCTCCGCCGATAGTTAGGCTAGCGCTAGCACCACTATTAGTGCCGGTGACTAAACCGTTGATCAAGCATGTATTTCGGTCGCCGGTGTCAAAAATAGCGTTGCCTGTAATAGCGCTAGAGTCAGCTAGTTGAGACAAATTAAGCGTTGCCGTTCCATCTTGAGTGTCTTCAACGTTAACAAAGGTTCCGGTGAACACTCCGTTGAGGCTGACGTCTAGTGGTGCAACAGTTGAGCCACTGCTACAAGCAGCGAGCAGAAGGGTAATGGCAAGGGCGAAGGCTAATTTTTTCATAAGATGGATTCAGTATCGGTTATATGTATTTGTTATTTCAAGAAATATATCTTAAATGAGTAGGGAGGGGCAAGCTTGAATAGCTGTTTTTATTCGTTTTGTGATTATTGGTGATTACGCGCGGCTTGTCCATCACGCAAGCTTGTATTGATAGTTAACCTTGGTTAGGGTTCATTAAACGAGCTATATACACTGATGTGTCTCGGCTTTGCACGATTTCAATGGTGTAGTCGCCAATTCTAAAACACGTGGCGGCATCCGGTATATCCTCCAGATGATCAATAATTAGTCCATTCACGGTTTTGGCATTCTCGGTTGGCAAGCTCCATCCTAATTGTCGGTTAATGTCGCGCAGGTAGGCATTGCCCCGAACCAGATATGAGCCGTCTTCCTCAGGTGTGATTTCGTCGTCTAGGCCTGGAACGCTCGAAGTGAATTCACCGACCACTTCCTCGAGTATCAACTCGAGTGTCACTAGTCCCTTGATGTCGCCGTATTCGTCGACCACAATTCCGAAGCGTCTACGCTGGTCTTGTAAGTTAGTCAATGCATGGGTAATCGAGGTGTTTTCAGGGATAAAGTGGGGCGCACGAATCATACTAACCATGGTTTCTTTGTTGAACTCAGCCATTTGCGACAGGTAAAACATTTTACGTATGTGCACCACGCCTAGAACGTTGTCTAGGGAGCCTTGAAAAACCGGTACACGAGTGTGATGAGAGGTTGCCAGTTGTTCGACAATTTCATCCCATTCGTCGTCCAAGTCGATAGCCTCCATATCAGACCTCGGTACCATCACGTCTTCAACGGTTACTTTTTCCATTTCGAGTATGCGTAATAGCATTTCTTGGTGCGAAGTGTTTAGCATCTCGCCCGATTCATTGACGGCGGCGCGCAGCTCCTCGTTACTCAAAGCGTCCCCTGGGGCTTCTATCCGAACCCCGAGCATCCGCAGCAGGCCGTTTGAAAAAATCTTGACTAACCACACAAAGGGCGCAAGGGCTATCTGTAAGAATGCCAATACCCAAGCCGCAGGGAACGCAATGCGCTCAGGGTTTACCGCCGCTAGCGTTTTAGGCGCTACCTCGGCAAAAATCAAGACCACAAATACCAGCAGTAACGGAGCGTAAGCTAAACCGGCGACGCCATACAGGCGTAAGGCGATCACCGTTGCCAGAGTGGACGCGGCAATGTTGGCTACATTGTTGCCAAAGAGAATGGTGCCGAGTAATTTGTCCGGCGCCGACAATAATTTCAGCACCAATATGGCGCTTCGGTTACCTTGATCGGCACGAGTTTTAATCCGATAGCGATTTACCGCCATCATGGCCGTTTCTGATGAGGAGAAAAAGGCTGAAAGCAGTATCAGCAAAAATAGGGCAAGGGATAGAATCCCCAGGGGAACGTCGTTCACTGTGTATTCACACTCATGATAGTCAAAATACGCCGTAACAAATCGGCTAAGTGTATAGTATTACTTCAAACTTAGGTGCGTGTATAGTAAAATTTGCCACCTAATCTGACTTAGCATCACATGCAAACATGTGGGGTGCTATCGTCGTAAGGAGCCTTCAGCATAATGGTAGTAAGAGTTACATGCTGATAGTTTTCAATGTTTTAGTATCGACACTACGCAATAGCCTGCTATTAACGCTTAGTTTCTATATCATGCTTGGAAATAGTAGACATGTTCCTTTTGCGCTGACGTTATGTTGGTGTCTTTGAAAGTCAAGAATTTAAATTTCACTAGCTAAAGAGCCGAGGATTTATTGTGTTAGAAGCATATCGCGCGCACGTCGCTGAACGAGCTGAGATGGGCATTGTGCCTGAGCCATTGAACGCAACACAAGTTGCTGACCTAATCGAGTTGTTGAAGAACCCGCCAGCGGGGGAAGAAGAGTTCTTGATGGACTTGTTTACTAACCGAGTGCCTGCCGGAGTTGACCAAGCGGCTTACGTTAAAGCCAGCTTTTTGACGGCAATCACCGAGGGTGAAGTATCGTCGCCGTTGATTAGTGATGAGCGGGCCACCGTTATCCTAGGCAATATGCTCGGCGGATATAATATTGATCCGCTCATTAAAGCGCTGGATAATCCTAGGCTTGCAGACGAAGCAGCTAGCTCGTTATCGCACACATTGCTAATGTTTGATGCTTTCTATGACGTGAAAGAAAAGGCTGATGCCGGCAATGTACACGCCAAGCAGGTTGTTCAGTCTTGGGCTGATGCTGAGTGGTTTACTTCCAAAGATGAAGTTGCCGAGAAAATCACAGTGACTGTCTATATGGTTCCTGGCGAAACTAATACTGATGACTTGTCGCCAGCGCCAGATGCTTGGTCGCGTCCAGATATCCCGCTGCATGCATTGGCTATGTTGAAAATGCCACGTGACGGTTTCGATGTTAATGGTGACCCATTAGGTAAAATTGAAGAGCTAAAAGAAAAAGGGTTTCCAGTTGCTTATGTTGGTGACGTGGTTGGTACCGGCTCCTCGCGTAAATCAGCAACTAACTCAGTGTTATGGACGATGGGCGATGATATTCCTCATATCCCGAATAAGCGTGGTGGTGGTTATTGTTTTGGTGACAAAATTGCGCCTATTTTCTATAACACTATGGAAGATTCCGGCGCATTGCCAATCGAAATGGACGTTACCAAAATGGAAATGGGTGATGTGATTGATGTGTACCCATACCAAGGTGTGGTTAAGCGTCACGGAACCGACGAGGTTATCTCAACCTTTGAATTGAAAACTCAAGTGTTGCTCGACGAAGTTCGTGCTGGCGGCCGTATTCCGCTAATTATTGGTCGTGGCCTTACCGCTCGTGCTCGCCAGTCGCTAGATTTAGAAGCGTCTGATTGTTTCCGCCTGCCAGAGCCTGTGGTGGAAAGCACTAAGGGTTACACCTTAGCGCAAAAAATGGTTGGTAAAGCCTGTGGTCTAGAAGGCGTGCGCCCGGGTCAGTACTGTGAACCCAAAATGACCACCGTAGGCTCGCAAGATACTACTGGCCCGATGACTCGTGATGAGTTAAAAGACTTGGCATGTTTGGGGTTCTCGGCAGATTTGGTGATGCAATCGTTCTGTCACACGGCGGCTTACCCTAAGCCGGTTGACGTAGAAACTCACGCTAACTTGCCTGACTTTATTCGTAACCGAGGCGGCGTATCCCTTAAACCAGCCGATGGTATTATTCACTCTTGGTTGAATCGTATGTTGTTGCCAGACACGGTCGGTACCGGTGGCGATTCACATACTCGTTTTCCGATCGGAATTTCCTTTCCAGCGGGCTCTGGCCTTGTGGCGTTTGCCGCAGCGACCGGAGTTATGCCGCTTGATATGCCTGAATCAGTGTTGGTTCGTTTTAAAGGTAAAATGCAACCGGGCATCACGTCGCGTGACTTAGTGCATGCGATTCCATTGAAAGCCATTGAGCTAGGCCTGTTAACGGTCGCCAAAGAAGGTAAGAAAAATATTTTCTCAGGCCGAGTTCTGGAGATTGAAGGTCTACCAGACTTGAAAGTAGAGCAAGCCTTTGAACTTGCTGATGCGTCGGCTGAGCGGTCGGCTGGCGGCTGTACGATTAAGCTGAACAAAGAGCCAATCATCGAGTACATCACGTCAAACATCACAATGATGAAGTGGATGATTTCTGAAGGTTACGGAGACGTGCGCACGATCTCTCGTCGTGTTGTTGAAATGCAAAAATGGTTAGAGACTCCGGACTTGTTAGAAGCGGACGCCGATGCTGAATATGCCGAAGTAATTGAAATTGACTTGAACGATATTAAAGAGCCTGTTTTATGTTGTCCAAATGACCCAGACGACGCGAAAACATTGTCTGATGTTTTGAGCCAAGGCGACGTCACCGTTGATGAAGTATTCATCGGTTCGTGTATGACTAACATCGGTCACTTCCGTGCGGCGTCCAAGTTGTTTGATGAAATGGGTACGCTGGTTCCAACTCGAACTTGGATTGTGCCGCCAACAAAAATGGATGAAGCTCAATTAATAGCAGAAGGCCATTACGCTTCATTCGCAAAAGCCGGTGCACGTACAGAGATACCTGGATGCTCATTGTGCATGGGTAACCAAGCGCGTGTGGCGCCAGGCTGTACCGTCGTATCTACCTCAACTCGTAACTTTCCTAACCGTTTAGGTGATGGCGCTAATGTGTATTTGGCTTCAGCTGAATTGGCGGCTATTGCGGCCGTTAAGGGCAAGATGCCAACCGTTGCCGAGTATTTAGATATTTCTAAAAACTTAGATTTGGTCGCGGCTGACGTCTATAAGTACTTAAACTTCAACGAACTGCCAAGCTATCAAAACGCGGCGGACCAAGTTGAGTTGTCTGTATAGCCAGTTAGCTTATCGAGACCGTTGATTTGTCTCACAGCATAGTTAAATGATCTACGCTAAAGCCCCCTTCGATCTTTCGAATGGGGCTTTTTTTTCACTCTCGCATAGCGCAATTATGACGATCTGCCAAATTTGTGAAATAACAATAGCCTATTGTGGGCATAAGCCTTTGTCATCAAGAGCGGGGTTGGTTTAGTCTATAATTGCGCCAAATGAAATAGCGAGGTGTCGTCATGGAGTTTGATCCGTTTATCCTGTCACGTATTCAATTCGCATTGAATATCAGTTTTCACATATTGTTTCCGACTATCACCATCGGTCTGGGCTATTTCTTACTCTTCTTTCGCATTCGCTATACCCAAACTAAAGATCCGCATTGGGAATTTATCTACGCGTTCTGGGTCAAAGTATTCGCTCTAACCTTCGCGCTTGGCGTTGTTACTGGCATTGTCATGAGCTTCCAGTTCGGTACCAATTGGCCAGGTTTTATGGAGAAGGTTGGCAATATCGCCGGACCATTGTTGGGTTACGAGGTTCTGACCGCATTTTTCTTAGAGGCTTCGTTTCTAGGAATCATGCTATTTGGACGACAACGCGTGTCAAACCGCTTGCACCTAATTGCTACAGCCATCGTTACGCTTGGAACAACGCTGTCAGCTTTTTGGATTTTAAGCCTTAATTCATGGATGCAAACCCCCACTGGATTTACCTACGAGAATGGCGCGATGATCGCCCAGAGCTGGTCTGCAGTAATATTTAACCCATCGTTTCCGTATCGTTTTGCTCACGTGATGGTCGCCAGCTTAATCACCGCGTCATTCTTAGTCGCTGGCGTAAGCGCGTGGCGGGTGATCAAAGGTGTTGATGGCCCAGCAACCATGAAGGTGCTTAAAGTGGCCATAATCGCTGCCGCTATACTGACACCGACCCAAGTGCTATTAGGTGATTTACATGGTCTAAATACGTTGAAGCATCAGCCTGCAAAGGTAGCCGCAATGGAAGGCATTTGGGAAACCCAGAAAGGGGCTCCACTCACCTTGTTTGGTTTTCCCGATGAAGATGCCAGAACAACCCATGCTGCGATAAAGGTGCCTAAGCTGGGAAGCTTTATTTTGACCCACGATTGGGACGGTGAGATTAAGGGCCTCAATGACTTTGAGGGTAAGCACCCTCCGGTAGCTCCGGTATTTTGGGCATTTCGAGTCATGGTCGCGGTTGGTATGTTGATGCTGCTGGTATCATGGGCCTGCTGCTGGCAGTTCTGGCGAAAAGGCTCGATTAACAAACTTAGCCAGCGAGTTCTCTTCGCAATGACGTTCTCTGG
>JAESTB010000593.1 GCA_016763815.1 Arenicella sp. | reverse complement strand
ATCTGGCTCAATGGGGTCAAATTTCGATAGCTGCCTTGCCCCTCTATGGCATGTAATAAAACTTGGCGAGCCGGGTCGTATACAACACCGATTAATGGTTTTCCTGATTGCTCAACCAGAGCGATAGAGACAGCATAGCCTGAGCGGCCTTCGGCAAAGGGTAGGGTGCCGTCAAGTGGATCAACACACCAGAAGTACGGTTTTTCAAAACGCTCGTGTACATTGCCTAAGATGTTCAAGGACGAGTTGCTCAAGGATGATTCTTCACCAACGAAGGCTATATTTAGCGGCTCTGAGATTTTTTGTAGACGCTGGCGAATAATTTCCTCACTACCAATGTCCACCTCTGTAACAAGCTGTGATGCCTCGCTGCTGCCGGTGTCTTTAAAAAATCGCTGCAAATTATGACGATCAAATTTTTCTATCCACTGGCCAGCCTCTTGTGCGGCTTGAATGGCTGTGTTGCACAACGTTTGCAGTTGTACTATTGAGAGCTTGGGGCTCATGGCGGTTGAAAGCGTCGGGTTCATGACGGTTGAAAGCGTTGGGCTTGTAGCTTTTTAATAACGCTTTTAGTGAGTTTTTCACTGTAGCTATTAATTTTCCAGTGGCCTGGGCTCCATCCCTTGATGAATCGATGAAAGTCAGCCCACGCAACAGGGTAAAGCTCTCGCCATTCACTTTCTAACTCAGCCGTATTTACGCTGACCTTTTTCTGTGCGACTCGATCAATTAGAACAGAAAAATAGTAATCCAATAGTTGGCTTTCCATTGCGCCGCATTCATCTTCATTCAAGCAGCTGCCGATGAAATATGCCAGGTCGTTCATGCCGCAGCCACGCCCAATATACTGAAAGTCAACCGCGGCAACTCTCGGTAAGGAACTGGGAGATGAGGACTCTGGGCGAAAGCAAAAATTAGCCAGCTTGGCATCACCATGTACTAAGGTTTGGTAGCGACATTGCCGCAATTTCTGGTCGATGAGCGGTGCCGCTTGGCGCAGCGCAATATCATTCAAGGCCGCCAATTCGCCCGGGCGTGTATCAAGATGCCAATAGGTGCCACACGACCACAAACCCTCTGCGTTACTGTTTAAAAATGTTGCGTGAAAGCTCGCCAACCAGTCTAGACAGGCGTGGATGTCTTGGATTTCAACTCTGTTTTTTCTCATGTCAAAACCAGCTGCATCAAGGTCTGACAATACCAAAACAGTTTCACTTGTCCCTGCGTTAACCGCGAGGCAAACGGGTACCACACAATCGTTTGCACACTGTGCCGCATAGTGTTGATACCAATGGGCTTCTACTTGATAAGAGCGTATTTTTCTCTGATGAGATAATCCCGTATTCCAGCCGCGTGGGTGATTGCCTGCGTCGGGTAGTTTTATATGCTTGAGTATCACAGAAGGGTGAGTACCGCCGCTAAGCTCAAGACGCACGATTTGGCCGTAGCCACTCCATAACGATTGAACTACCGTCGAGTTGTCAATTGTGTGTGCAGCGGTTGCCGATAGGACAATTTTGGCGATGGCTGGCAGCATGGGCGTTAGTTTATGTAATGGAAAGCAACGATAGATTAATACAATTCCTTAATAAAATCTTGGTGAAAATAATTCGAGGCAGAGTAAATTTACCTACTTATTCCTAGCGCGAGGTCCTTTGGCGCTGCCTGTACTCAAATTTTTATTCAGCTGGCTTTTTGGGTCTAAGCCTAATGATCTGTATTTAATTAGGCTCAGAGTGAAATTTAGTCAAGCTGAACCTGAATGGCTGCAATGCTAGAGCCTTTTGCATTATTCAAATCGATGTAACCGAAAAGGCAAAAGGGGCCCTTAGTCTTGGTTCAATTAAATTGGATTTTGGTCGCACCCATTCCTGGTTTATACGTTGAATAGGCTTTGCATTCACAACTACCTAATTTGTATTTTACGCAATGCTTTGGTAGCTTCACCTCATAGATAAAATACTCATCCTAATACTTTAGGAAAAATATCTATGAACGCCATCGGCTGATATTACGTGATAGGCTGGCCTGAGCCGTTATCTGTGTATTAGCACTTGGGTTCCACGACGTGCAGACAGTGCGTTTTTTGGGTCAACGGTTATAATAAAAAGTAAAATTTAGGGGAAAGGAAACGATGAATTATTTTTTTTTTATGCATAGCACTTTTATCCATGGCTTCAGCTGCGCTCGCAAGTAATGGCGACAATCAGCAAGCAAATGACCGCCTTCCATTTAATATTGATTTGGACTTGCAGCCGACTGAGGTTGGTTGGTTGGATAAGCGCCAACATCAGGTTAATCGGCGTGCGTGGACTGTTTTTTCATCTCTAATGGGGTATGAGCCTAAACAGGCCGCGAGTAGTCAAAAGAAAGTAAGGCGATGGGAAACCTGGAAGGAAGAATCGGAGGTTTTTAGACCCGGTGGAAAGGCACCCGACGCTTGGGGTGTATCTAATACAAGCCCAACGGCTTGTGGAGCCAACCCTGAAGAAGAATTGCTCCATCTACACCGAGATGAGAAGGTTGACGATAAACTCGATGCAGCCAATCAAGCAGTCAAAGCTGACGGCACTTTGCCGGGTACATTGACCGATCAGTATGAAAAAGTCGTGCGTTATGAAATCCGTATGAATCGTAAAAGTTTTGATTATGTCGTTGATCAGCAGTTGTATAACGGTGAAACGCAGGCGCAAGCCAATGCCGTTAACTTCCCCAATGGCTCTATGATAATTAAAGCCGCGTGGCGTGAGTTAACCACTAAAACGTCTAAACACGATAGACAGCGCTTTATGACACGCCAAGCGTGTATCTGTCCTGAAAAACTTAGCAGTGAAGACAAACCAACGGCGTGCCATAGAGCGGAAGTAGCGCTTGTTGGTTTTCACATCATGGAAAAACAGATCGCGGCTCCTCAATGGCTCTGGTTCACATTTGAGCACAACGCCAATGTGCTACCGACTCACGGCCTGCCCGCCAGCTTCAGTAATGCAACTTGTGAAGGAGAGTATTGCGAGGCCAATACTCAAACCCCGTCAGGCACGCCGAATCAGGTCACACGCCTATTGCCAATCAGCGAGTCATTAAATAATTTGAATCGGCAGCAATCTACAATCCATGAAAAACATAACCCCGTATTAACTCATTACAGTTTAGTCGGTGCTCAGTGGCCGCTACCGAAATCAGGCAAGGACCAACTAGAAAAGACGGTCTTCGAGGTGCAACCGCCCTTTTCCGCAAACACTACAATGGAAACCTTTGCTCAAGAGTCGTCGAGTTGTATGGGGTGTCATGCAATGGCGCGCACCTTGAAACCAGATGAGTTTGTATCAAGTGACTTTAGTTTCACGGTAAATAATGCGGAACCAAGACCTGACAAAGCCACCTGTGATGCTTACAGTTATTCCAACTCGATTAGCTGCAGCGACGAAACAATTGTTTTCGATGTTAACGCTAGCTTATCGTCTTATTCACCGGCGCAAGTCGCCAAGATCAGAAGAGGCTATAGCCTTAGTAGCCTCACTTATGAGCAACTACCAAATAACGTTGGCAATAAATTACACTGCCGAAGTTGCCACCTTCATGCTGGAGGGGCACCAAAAGCATCGTGGTGGGTGGGTTTACGCTCACTCGATAAGTATAAGACCAACGCAAAGTTACAAGACCGGGTTAACAAGTGTTTTACCCATAGCATGAATGGTTCAAAGCTTTGCGAAACGGGAACAAGCGGCGCTGAAGGAAGTTGTACTTCAAATGGCGATATGTTGGCAATTACCGCCTACATGGATTGGCTAACGCGCGCGTACGAGTTAAAAAACGAGTGCAGTTTCACCGCTATTGATGAAGGCTCTCAATGCAAGGTACAGCATGGCTTTCCAGATTTGACATCAAAAACAAAAAGCGGTAGCAAAGGACAAGGCAAAAAAATATTTGAACAAAAATGTGCGTTTTGCCACCAAAAAGACGGTGAAGGTCGTTATGCTAATAATACCTATTTCCGTCCGGCATTATGGGGAGATAACTCGTACCCTAAAAACGCAGGTATGGCTGACCCGAAACCTAATCAACATAACCTAGCTAATTTCTTGCGCTGGAATATGCCTTACGGCAGCGGGGGACTATTAACGGATCAGGAAGCAAGCGATATTGCCAGTTATATTAATTCTCGACGACGGCCTGAAGGAAGGGGCGAAGACTAAGCCATGCTCAAATAATTTATCTAAGAGGCGACCTTAAAATTATACTACTGCATATCACTTGATAAGCCGAACAACTCTAATATTCATACTGATTCTGGGTTAAGGCTTAAATCATAACTAAACACTTTGAGAGAAGACAAATGACCACCTATACGCTTAATGTAAGCAACCACTCAACGCAAAGCGGTAGCTTCAGCATCTTCCAGAAAGCACCAGATACAAATACAAGCAACGTCTTGAGTTTGGCTTGGCTTGCTAAACCGGCTCACCCAACAACGAATACTGAATTTACATGGGACCTCGATTACAGCTTTGTATGGAGTAAGACCACCAACCTTAAACCAGGGGCCGTAGTGAAAGCCAGCGAAGTCTGGACGGCTTGCCAGAAGACCTCTAACCGAGTCGACTTTGACCTGTCGGAAGATGCATATACATTTTCGGATCAGAGGCAAGGTGAGCATGAAGGCAACTTATACATTAATCAAACAAAAAACGTGCAATCGAACAATGCCTCAGTCGGCATTGGCATGTCTGGTAAAGCGGCCTTCCTAGTTGAATCTCAACCGAATATGAAAATAGTCATGACTCCTAAACCTGAGTACTGGATAGCCTTTGGTGACTTTCAAGAAGGAGAGGTTCTGGATGTTGCCGAAGTAACCAAGAATGCCCATAAGTTGCAGTTCGATGATAGTCAAGCACTCCATGTGGCTCTAGGGGCTGACAATACGTGGTCTACCAAATAGGCCTGTCTGATCGGCTTAAAGCACGGCATATTTTTTGCGTGACGCACTTTAAACATTGACAAAAAAATGGGCTTGAGAATTAAGTTTCGAGCCGCAAAGACCTTAAAGTAATCATATTTTTATTGTCTATGGTTTCAAGACGACAAGTATCGACTAACGATCATCGGGAAGAATCTTGGCAACGGGTTTCGTTATCAAGTCCCAAGTGATACCGAGTGTTATTTCGGATCTAATTTCTAACCATCTTTAACGAGACCGTAATCAATAGGGCTGCTATACGGTGGCCCTTTTTTTGAGTGGATGTTGGCGAGGAATTCATACGTTGAGTGTTACTTAGTCCTTTAGTAATACGTCTTTGGTCCTGGCTAGTTCTGTCGAGACGGTCATCTTGAGCGAAGCCGAAAGACTAGGTGCCCCTTGAGGGTACTAGGTTGCTTGAAGGTATCAGGTGCCCCTGAGAGTATCTAAAAGGCAAACACAGTTAAAAATCCCTGGTTATGCATTGAGATTTTTCCACTCGCCTTGCTCGGTCAAATTGACGGTGATTTACACGTGGAGGGCAATTTTTATCAACGTCTCTTTCTAGCAGGAGTACCTGAAACAACAATACAAGGTCCTGTATCTTGAACCATAATATCTAGTAATAAGGTAGCACCTTGAACCTTGTCTAAAGCATTTGAGACCGAGGCGTCGAACACGCCGTCAGGCAGCAGGAGCTGCGTCTTGAGTGGATTGTAGCATGCCTTACCATTCACTTTTGACGTAGCTAAGACTTCAAAATCGCCTTTGATAGCTTCTGTCGAAAGAAGAGAAAACTGCCCGCGATGAATGTTTGGAGTGCAAGCGGTGACTATAGTTAGCAGGAAGATAATAGAGGTCTGTTTCATATTTTCACCGCATCCCCAGTTACCTTAACGCAAATCCTAGCAATTGGCATTTCCTGTCTAGATAGCTTTACATTAATTAAGGCATTAGCGCCCTCAACGACACATATTAAAAAAATAGCGGCAGCGTAAATAATCAATTAAAGTAGGGCTTTAATAACTAATAGATACGGCGTAATCAATGAACTCGAGCAAACAAATTTTTTATGCAGTAATGGCGATTGTTGGAGCCTGTGCCACTTGGTACTTTAACCTACAGGCGATGGAGCTTGATCCTAACTTCTCTTTTGCCAGCTTTGTTCGTGATAATTATGTAAACCCATCGTCCGCTTCAATTGCCAACGACATAGCGGTGATCTTAGTGGTGTTTTTCTTTTGGTCGTTCTTCGAAGCGCGCCGTTTAGGAATGAAGCATTGGTGGGTTTACGTGCCGCTTTCAATCTTCATAGCACTTGCATTTGCCTACCCATTATTTCTACTAATGCGTGAACGCGCGATTGCCAATCATTAGTGTGTGTGGGGAGGAGGGCAGTTTGCCCTGATATATTAAAACATCGTCTTGTACTTTTAAGGCAAGCTAAGGAATAATCTGCTTGGAACGAAAATAAACAGGTTTTGGTGTGTTACTTTTCGGGATTGAGCAATATATAAATTGAAGCTGCTTGCTCAGTGTCTAGACATTAATAACGAAGCAGAGTCTTGAATTTTGAGCGCTTTTCAACCCCGTAGCAATGGCAGACTCGGCTTGTAATAAGGTGTAATACCTTTGTCTGAAAATATCGCTTATTGTTTTATTCAAGCATCTATTTTATTTGTTTGCTGGCTATCTTAAGTTAATGACGTTGTTTAAAACACGTTTAAATCACAACGTGGCACTGACATATTCCGAGGGCTGTGATCGAACGTCTAAAATGTAACTATTTCAATTAGGTAGCTTTAGTCTACTTTAAGAAAAGGAGCACCTAATGACGATAAGAACTGGCGAAGAATTTTTAAATTCACCCCCACTTAAAACCGACGTTTGTATTGTCGGCACAGGCCCAGCTGGAATTACGCTTGCGTGGCATATTAAGAAAAAATACCCCAAACTAGATGTCACCCTACTCGAAGGTAGCCGATTGTTTGGCCGCGTTGCTGATTCAACACTAGGGTATAACACGGCTAACGGGCTAGCTTATAACTGGAACGAGAACGAAGCCTTGTATGATGGTGTTACGCAAGGGCTCATGAAGCAGAACGAAGAAGAGTTTTTGATCAGGCCACCTCGCTCTTTCATTTCTGGGCCCAAGGAACGGGAACGCATTTACGGTGGCACTTCAACGCATTGGGGAGCGCAGTCTCGACCGCTTGATGCTATTACCTTTATAAAGCGCGCTGGGTTTAGCGGCTGGCCTATACCAGAGATGACTTGGATGACTACTATGATCAAGCATGCCGTTTTTGTCAGCTCTATGGAGATTATTACGTTGAAGGTAAGGACCCTGGGTACAATTTTACAGCGGAGTTTTGGTCTCGAAACTTAGGCTCAAGTGTGCCGGAACTCGAAGGTTTTGATGTTGATATGTACCAATTTTTTAATGACCATCAATTTCAGGCGAGGTTGTTGGATGGTGAAAGTACCATTGGTAACAGTGATGTCAGGGTTATTTTAAATGCCTCTTTGTTAGACATGACTAAGGTATCTAGCAACGTATCTGAGCTAACGGTCGGCGTTATGCAGGGAGATAATGGCGTGACTCCGACGATGCTCGGTGAATTCAATATCGACTCAGAAGTTGTTGTGCTGGCGTGTGGTGCCGTTGCGAACGCACGACAATTATTGTTGTCTGACTTTGGTGACACCAATGACAATGTAGGCGCATATTTTATGTGTCACCCAATCGCGACCAAAACACCTGGCTTTGATGCCGTGAACGTAGCTCCGCGGCTGGAACAAGGCGTTCTTGGTTATCGTAACGTTGGCCAATTTTCTAATATTTACGCTCTTAAAGGGGTATACACTCCTAATGAGGCGACAACATTGGAATTGGAAACTGGGCGTTGTTGGTTGGATAACGGCGGGTCAGGCGATTTCTATCACGAAATGCTACCGTGGAAAGAGAGCCGCATTAGCCTTGCCGATACAAAAGATGAGGTATTCAAGCAAGCCCAAACTCAAATTGATTGGCAGCTAAGCCCTAATTCAGAAGCTAACTATAATAGCCTCACCGGGCTCTATCGAGAGAGTGTTTTGAAGGTAAATTCGACGGCAACCGTGACGATTCAACCGTGGGCCGATGTGCAGAAAAACATGGTGGTTAACGGGCATCATTTAGGCACCACGCGAATGGGGTGGAGTGCAGAAGACGGGGTCGTGGATAGTAACCTTAAGGTCTTTGGCACGGACAACCTCTATGTCGCTGGTTCTTCAATTTGGGCATCGGCGGGCATTTCTAATCCGACGTTCTCCATAATTACTTTTTCAATTCGCTTGGCTGATCATATCGGAGAGACCCTAGGTAAGGAATAAGCGCCGTCGATTTTCCGTCTAGTTTATTTAATTGACCTGGCTGACCTTTGCGCCTGCATGACCCTTTGCGGGCGCATTCAGATAAGTATCGTTCTTAGGTAAACTCACGAATCGACGCCGACATGTCACGGCTACGTTGTGTCAAGTTTGTAAGCGCGCTGTACTCCGAGCCGACTTATAGAGCACTAGCTAGTCATTATCATCGATGAATTTCCAATAATTTTTTCCAAGTTTCTTACGCCAATTTTTTAACACAAATTCATCGGCGGTTATACTGCAGTCGCCCCAGTCAAGTACAGCGTGTTGTTTTTGAGAGTCCCAGTTTACGTTTATCATTGATACGGCTTTGATTTCCTTATTGGATTCGATAAAGTCAAAGAAAGGTTGGTACCAATATTTCCAGTAGGCCTCGCCGCTTAGCGTTTTTTGTCGGGCTGTGTATCGAATTGCGCTGGCTTCGCCGATCATAACGGGCTTTTTTTTTCGTTGCGCCACACTGATTACATTGCCGCGATTCGGGCCGGTATGATAGCCCTCATCGGTCACTTGAAAGAAGCTTAGGCCGATCCAGTCAACGTAGTCGTCCCCCGGGTACCATTCTAATATATCGCGCTCTTGATACGTTGGCTTCATGGCGTAAGAGTGCCATACCAGTTTTACGTTTTGTTCGATGCGCATTCGTTTGGCAATCACTTTATACGCTTTTATATATTCGATAGGTGAATAGCGATTGTGCGGCCCGTCAAATTCGTAGCCGATGCGCAGATAGATATCTTGATTAAGTTTACCCAACTTATTCGCTAGCGCGTCTATTTTTGATTTGTATTGGCCATTGGCGATGGCCGGTAGCCGTTCTGGGCCTAACCATAAGCCGATTTGAACCGCTAGCCCTGGGTAGACATTGCTTAAGAACCACATGTCTTGATGGTTGTCGCCTGGTGCATTGGAGTGTGGCGAGTCAAAGCCTTGAGCGTCAAGAGAGGTGTAGAACGCGGCGCCGTAAGGTAATGCGCATTCTTTGCCCATTTTGCAGACGTCATTAATATAGGATGAAAATTCTTCGCGGCTTTGCCCAGCAAACATCAACACGGATGCGGTATCCCTTGCGTTTACCGGTAACCAGACGGCGGTTGAGCTGAAAAGGCAAAGTAGGGTTACTATTTTGGCGTAATTCACAGTGCTATCCTCTTAATTATGGAAAGTGCCGACTTTCTGATGCTGCCAATCGGGGTGGTTTCTTCGTTGCCTGTTATTTTACGTTGCACACACGTTAGGCAAGATAAATACAGCAGCCAGAGCACGTAGACGGTTAGTGATACCATCAAACCGAAATCAGTTCGCCATAAAAGGTCATTGTCCAGCAATCCCATGTATCGAAATGCCACACCCATGACCGTGATTGCAGCTAAGCCGATTAATGGCAGCATTATGCTGAAGTAGATGGTGCCACCGACTGCGCCGGACTTTTTAATGGTAATTCTGAATTTCTGGTTAAACGGGTTAATGAGAGTGCCAAAAATTGCTCGCGCAAATTGAAACACTCCAACCACCCGACCTACCTCAGATACCACGGGTATGGTTTTCTTTTCACTGAGCCAATAAAAGCCGAAAGTAACCAGTAACATTCTGGGCGCTAAGACGACGAGTAAATGACCAAAGTCCGAGTGCAAAGGAGCGACCCCAAACCACCAATAGATAGCTGGCGCAACGATTAGCATTAGGGTCCAGATAGTGCCTAGATGATAGATAATGGGGTCAAGAAAAAACAGGCGATCTATGAATGACAGTGAGCGGCTACGTAGCAAACCTCGGTCTACGAATAAGCATTGAAGTGTACCAATGCACCATCTGCATCGTTGCATGATGTATTCGGCAATGTCCTGAGTTGCAAGGCCGGTGCTGAGTTGTTCGTTCAAAAAGCGTGTTTTAAAGCCTACTCCTTGTAAGGCGTAAGTGGTGAGTATATCCTCAGAGATCGACTCCGACGGAAAGCCACCGATAACCTCTAAACATTCGCGCTTCACCACAAAGCTGGTGCCATAACAAAATGCGTTATCCCATCGGTCTCGTCCAGCCTGAATGACGTCTGAAAATGTACGTTGTGATTCTGGCCAAGCGAGGTTGCCACCCAAATTATGCTGAATGGCGTCTGGGTTCTTAAATACTTGAGGTGTTTGAACTAGCCCGATGGTTTTGTCTTTTAAAAAACCAATGGTTCGCCAGAGAAAATTTCTTTCTAAAACAAAATCAGCATCGACCACGCAAATAATTGGCGCGCTGGTGTGCTTGAGTGCATTGTTTAAGTTGCCCGCTTTGTAGTGTGTGCGGTCCTCGCGTGTTAGGTAGTTTACGCCTTCGGTGGCACAGTATTCTTTTAGCCACGGGCGGTCACCGTCGTCGAGCACCCAAACCGATAAATTGGGGTAGTCTAAATCTCTCGCAGCCTTGATAGTGTGCTCAACTACTTCAAGCGGTTCGTTCGCTGTTGGGATGAACAGGTCGACGGCGTCAAGGTTAGTGCTGCTTTTTAGTATTGCCTCCCATTGGTCGGCTTCTAGGCTTCGATTGGTCGGGGCGACCATAATAAAGAAGTGCCAGTTCAGGGCGATGGCGGCAAAAGCCTCGGTAATGAAAAAGCCCCACATCCACAAAGAGTCGGCTACGAGGCTAAATTCGGGTAGTGTTTGATCTAACCGCCACAGTAAGTACTTGGCGTTGACAAACGCAAACACACAGGCGATGAAAAACTTGGCCCGTTTAGAATGGTATAGATTGGATGACGCTAGTAAAACCAGGCCAAGCAGTAACAGTAGGTTTGCAATAACGCCAGGATACAGGTCGGTCATCAGGTGTTTCCTCGCAGGTGAACACTTAACCAAATCATTATGCGCTCAGAAAGTGAGGGGTTGGCATTGGTGATCACAACTTTCGCTAAGTGTCCTAACGCGTCTAATTGAATTTCGTTCTTAGGTAGTTCCAGAACCACCTTCAGTGTTAACGGGCCTGGTGATATTGATCCAATTGCGTAGCCTTTAACCTCTTGTTGTTCCTGTGACTGAATTTCGAGTACTTTGCCCGAGTAAAATTTCTTGTCGTCATTGATGTAAATCAGCGCGGAGTCGCCAATCTGAATACTGTCTAAAAAGTGTCGAGATAGATAGGCTTCAACAAATAACGATTCTTGCGTTGCCACTTCCAATAAGGGGTCGCCTTGCGCTACGGTTTGCCCTGTTACCACTAGCTCTTTCCACACTACGCCAGGCTTAGATGTATTGACCTCGTACGACTTACCTTCAGACAAGTATTGAATGGCGTTTTCGATGCTTTGTTCGAGAGTTTCTATTTCGGATTTCAGCGACACTTTTTGCAGTTGCATGGATCTGATTTCTTGCAAGAGCAGGGCGTTGTCTTCTAGGCTGATGCCTTCTGCTCCTTTGCTAAGAGAGGCATTTATTGTGCCTAGCTCTGACTTTAAACCCAGTACTCGTAGGCGAGCGGCTGAAAGCTCGCGTTCCGCGTTGATTTTCTCTAACTTAGTTTGTTGCCACTCTGACTGCGTGATGATGCCTTCATCAAATAGTTCTCGAAGCTTACTTTCATCGTCGGACTTGATGGCTATTTCGGCTTGAATTAGATTCAGCTCCTTAATCGATTCTCGGTAGTTCTCTGCAACAAGATCATGCCGCGTGTTGAGCGATTTAAGCAGTCCTCCTCGCTGTTTATCCAAGGTATTTGTAAGCGCTTGATATTGAGTTTTTTGTTGCGCTAGTTCTAACCTTCTTTGCGTTAATTCCTGCGTTGCTTTCTCTTGATCGCGCCGAATCGTTAATAAGGTTCGATTATTGTTGGCTTGGTTCCACTTATGCAACGAAATTGATTCTACTGTACCCGCAACAGGCGCATTAACTTGATAAGTTTTGGCGTTTACTAAGGCGCGAGTGCTTGAAGGAAATAGGGGCGGCAGATACAGTGCCCAAATTGATACGACGATCAACAATATGGCAAGTATTAGCCGGCAGTATCGAAAAACTAATTTCATCTGAAATCACCATGTAAGGCTTTTGCGAGCAAGGCCCTGGGTACGAAGTCATGCCTACATTATGTAAATCAAGGCATTGGGATTTACTTATGGCATTGAGTCAACCCGAGAGTTTGGATTGACTCAATGCCATAGGACTACTGAATGCGTTTAGAACCTAGTTAAACAGAGCGTCAATGTGGCGCGCATCTTGTTCAAAAATACCGTCAGTAAATGATTTAAGCTTAATGTAGCCAATTAATGCATTGTGACGCGCCATTTCATATTCACGAATACTCTCTTCATGCAGTCTGATGGAGTCGATTTTAGAAAGCAGAGATTCAGTGCCTGCTTGGTAGCCTTTTTCGATGGCTTCTTTTATCGATTTACTGTGAGACATGATGCTGCGCTCATCTTTCATATGTTGAAAAGACTGAGAGTATGAATTTTGCATTCTGGCAAGGTGAACACGGTTATCTTGGTTTCTTTTCTCTAGCAAGGCTTGTCGAGATTTTTTTGCGTAATTGGCTTCTCGTACCTTGTATTTTGTACCACCACCACTGAATAGCTCCCACACAAAGGTGATTCCCACTTCATAGTTACTGACCGTATTTTGTCCGCCAAAAATTGTCTCCGCTGCATCATCATATTCGTATAAGCCAATGGCATTAACGGTAGGCCACCGGTTTGACTTTACGTTTTTGATGGTTTGATCTAGTTGCGCGATTTGGTTAGAGATTTTATTTGCTTCAACGTCTGAAATAATCGCATTTTCGGTCATGTTTAACTTGAAGTTTTCGCTTGAATCTAAATCTTGGCGCATAAACATCATGTCAATAGGTTGGGTAGATAGGTTAAAGCTTTCAAGGTAATTGAGCGTTTGCTGATATTGAGACAGACTCAATCTTGATAGTTTCGCCAATCTAAGTGTGTGCAATTTTATGGTATCTAGCTCATGCACAGTCACTAATTTGAGGTTTCGTTTTTCTTGAGCCGCGGCTTGTTCTTTTTTAAGGCGATCAAGCGCTCTTTGATACGACGCAACTATATTTTGTAACAGTGAGGCCTCAACGTAGCTGACAAAGTAGTCGGCTATCTGCTTTTGTTCATCTTGTTCAGTCACTTGAAGTGAACCTTTGTATTCGAGCTTTGCCAGCGCAAGCTCGCCTCGTATTTGAGGGTCGAACAGCGGTTGCTTTAGCGTAGCCATACGCCGTGAATTATCAAACGTAGCTTGCCCACTTCTTATTAGTGAGTTACCGGTGGCTGAGATGTCTTGTTTGCGGCGTACTTCGGCCGCTGACAAGGTTAGGCTAGGGCCCATTTTGCTTCGTTGCACTCTTACCTTGGCTTCAAGAGATTTACTGTTTAATGCAGAAGGACCTTCACTTTGATACTCCTTAGACGCAAGACTATTGTAAGAATCTAATAAGCTACCCGCAAAGACATTGCTTGAAGGAAGTGACGCGAGGAAAAAAGCCGCACACGAAAAGAGGAGAGCAACTTTTGGTTGCTCTATATATGATTTATTTTTCATTTACCCAACCCAAACAGCGTTCAATTGAACGCCGTAATTTTAATTATTTAACCCAAAGCAGAAGCGATAAATATCAACGATTACTCTGCTTGTTTTGCTAACTCGGTGACATTTACGGCTATCTTGCCGCTTTGGTCACGCTGTATTGCAATAAAAGGTGACAATCCATATTGCTGAATGAGAGTAACAGGCTGCGGTAGTTCAGACCATAGTCCGAATGTAGTATTGCAATTACGCTCTGGCAGGGCCTAGGGGTTTAACCAGATCGCTGGGTGATTTGTTAAAATGGAGTATGCAAAAGCCATTCACGAAATAATGTAACGAGCCATTTTCGACAGCCATTTTAAGAATAAACGATACGATAATAGGGATGGGTAATTGTAGGGTCTCTGTTGGATGTGGTGACTTGGCTATCATGTATTTGACATAAACGCGGGTCTCGCGTGAGGTTTTACCTCGAACCGATGGCTTAAGTGCTAGAGCGCGCGAGCTTGCGCCTCACGTTGTCGTGATATAGGTGGTCAAGTTGACGTGCTAAAGTCTAGTATCAAGTTCAGTTCGGCGTAGGCAATGCGTAGAGTATGGACCTGTCATCCAACAAGGCTTGGCTGTTGAGGCAGCCTTGGCAAAGACGACCTAAGCATTTATCTTTCTTGTTTGCTTGTCGTGCGATGGTTTCATAGGCGATGTGTATAAATCAAGAAATACCAAATAGTTTTTTACACCAGCGTCTACTATCTTTGCGCAGAAGTTTTCACCGTGCTTCGGGTAGAGGCTCACAGTTTATAAAACGTTGTGATCGTGGATTGCCATTGAGCACTGAACCTTTTTATAAAACCGTGCTACGACCTTCTTTAGAAGCTTTTTGCAATGCATTGCTGGCGCCCCAAACACACGCGTATCGCACAAAATCTCTCAGCGCCTTTACGCCGTCCGAACGTAGCCGTATTTCTTGAAAATACCGGTTTTTGTCGACGATATAAATTGCCTACCGAGCCGTTAATGGCGTCACCTTCGCTATTAAACAGAATTAATTAAACTTTTCTTGACAGATGTCAAGAATGACTATTATCATGATTTTACTCAGAAATTTACTTGGATAAGTGCTTAGATAGAGCATTATAGTTGTTAAATACTTTATGGATGACGTACGGGCCCTAAGCAACACAAATTTTGATTTTGATATGGGCAAACAAGCATCGCCTTGTATGCACAATTATCTTTCTCTGGAGGGGTCAACAACCTATTTTTTCGAAAAGTTATCAAACGCTCGAGTCGATGTCGAGGTCTTGAGGCAACGCCTTGTGACTGATTCCTCTGGGCGGGTTTTACAGCGCTATTCGCGATTATTTATTGCTCAGCGCGAGCGCACAATCGTGGTTGCTGATAGTCGGGTATACATAGACCGTATCGCCCCTAGATATCGAGAAGATCTGCTTGGCTGTGATCGGGGCATCGGCAAAATACTCGATCCGCTCGATACTGGTTGTTTGCAAAAGCGAGACGTTGATTTTAAGTTTGTTGTGCCGCCTGAGGAACTAAATACTACCAGTACATGGGCGTTATGTAGGCGGTTTCAGTTGCTTTTTGATGGACGTGTTTGTGCGTCGATTGAAGAAACAGTCTGCAACCTGTCTTTGGCACGTGCTTTATGAACTTGGCGAATTCGTCTAGCGTTTTCTGCGCACTTGATCAACTTGAACAAAGTGACAGTAAACTCGAGATAAATTCTGACGTTCTATCTATCCAGCAATGTTTAGACGGTGCTGAAAAGAGTTGGAATCCTACTTCCTTTAGTCGTTTCCCTGCATTCGCCGGGATTACCTCATCAACTACCTTAAGATTGATGATTTATGCACTATGCGCGGGTAAAAATGCGTTGTTTATGCCGCCCGGAATGGCATGCCCACCTGAGTGCGGTGCGCTGATCGACGATGCGGGAATGTCAGTAAAGGTCGGTAATATGCCGCCTAGTATGGTCTTTCAACGCAAGCAATATGAACCTCCTAACGGATTGGCCTTTTTATCATCGGGAACGCTCGGCCCTGCAAAAAAAATCTGGCACTCAAGCGAGCGTATGGCCACTTCAGCACTAATTGTTGCCAATCGACTTAGTATCGAGGCGGATGATCGCGTGCTGATTACCGTGCCTTTGCATCATATGTACGGATTGGGTGCGGCATTACTACCGGCGATATTAAAAGGCGCGCGGGTTAAAGTACTGGTTAATGCCAACCTGCTGTCGATTAACGACGCGGTGCAGAACTTTAAACCGACCGTTGTTTACTCTACGCCACATTTACTGCGTACCTATTTACGCCGACGCAGTCAGGCTTTAGCTGGTTGCCGCGCGGTGGTTTTGGCCGGAGATGTGACTACTGAAAACATGGCTGAGCAAGCGTCGCACGTATTTGGTTCTACCTATAACCTTTACGGCAGTACTGAGCTTGGTGTGGTGGCAATATCAGCTGTCAATCGCCCACAAGAGCTTATTGCGCTAGAGGGGGTCATTGTTGATGTTCTGGCGTGTGAAGAACAAAAAAATAGTTTGATGGTTGAGCACCCCTATGGCGCGGAATTTATTGATCAAGGAGTGGGGCCTCAGACTTTAGTCAAGCCTTGGAATACTGGTGATATTGCCACACTGAATCAAAATAATAGTTTCATGATTCACGGACGTGCAGACTTGAGCGTTAATCGTGCTGGCAAACTATTGGTCTTGGCTGAGTTGGAACAACAAATAGCCGAGTGGCCCGGCATTGATATGGCGGTTGCCGTGGTTCACTCGACGGATGGACCTTCTGGCAAAAAGATAAGCGTGTTGGTAACGACTCGCGAGCACACGCTAAACCAAGCGGAATTAAGAGCCT
>JAESTB010000592.1 GCA_016763815.1 Arenicella sp. | reverse complement strand
CGACTGGATCGAAAGTAGCAAAGAACAACATAGTCGCGATGGCAGCCCATAAAAAAGACACCCAGAGAGTTATGCCAAACGCCACCAAATTTAACTTTCTTTTGCTAATGTCATCCATTACTCATCCTCAGTAGTATTAGAGCCATCAGCGGTATTAGAGCCATCAGCGGTATTAGAGCCGTCAGCCATATTAGAGCTCGAAAGCGAAATAACATACGCCGCCAACAACCTAATCTCATTGCTATTCAGAGCATTAGCGAAACTCGGCATATTGCCCTGCATCCCGTGTCGCAATACATTTTCAATGTCAGAAACCCGACCACCATGAAGCCAAATGCCGTCGGTTAAATTCGGCGCACCAATCGCTTGGTTACCTTTACCATCTGCACCATGACAGGCGGCACACACGGCAAACCGTTTAGGACCACTGTCGATAACGTGATCTGAAATACCGTCTTCACCAGAGAGGTGTTTTAAATACCGGGCCAAAACCGCGACCGTAGCACTATTGAGATTCAGGTTTGGCATAACACCGGCACGACCATTTTCAATAGACGCCAGTATGGTTTCCGGCTGGTTACCATATAGCCAATCATTGTCAGTCAGGTTAGGAAAGCCTTTAGCGCCACGCCCACCCGAGCCATGACAGGTTGTGCAATTGTTGGCAAATAATCGCTCTCCAGTGGCCATGGCTCTTTCGCTTTTTGCAAGGGCTGGAATATCATAGCTGACAAATTCAGCGAAGAATTCCGCTTGGATTTCTTCGTTAGCATCCCTCGCCTGACGATATTCGGACATCTGCGACCAATTCAAGCTGCCCTTGTAAGAACCAAGGCCTGGATACAGATATAGATACACGCCAGCAAAAATAATGGTGATGATAAACAAGCCTAACCACCACCTTGGTAGCGGGTTATTAAGCTCTTCTATACCGTCCCATTTATGACCGGTAGTATCGGACGCGTCGACTCCGTTATCTCGATTGGTGATAATTAGCAGCCAAACCATGGCGAGAATATTGCCGACCGCCAAGACAATAATGTAAATACTCCAAGCGTTACTCATGACGGTGCTCTCCTGAATCACTCGGTTGGTCTTCTAATGGCAGTTTGGCCATAGCGTCAAATTTTTGTTTATTCTTTGCACTCCAGGCCCAAACCCAAATAGCAACAAAGATGACAAGTAAAAGGGCCGTTAAAATACCGTTAATAAGATTGATCATTTCTGCGACCGCCCATTATTAGCAACACCCAAGAACTGTAGATAGGCGATCAACGCCTCCATTTCGGTGACCCCATGAACAGTGTCACTAGCCTGTTCAATCTGTTCATCTGTATACGGATGGCCCATCCATTTTAATGTTTTCATCTTGGTGGTAATTAACTCACCATCAACTTCTTTATCTTGCAGCCACGGGAATCCAGGCATATTCGACTCTGGGACCAGGTCTCGAGGGTTGATCAGGTGAATTAAATGCCATTCGTCAGTATAGCGCCCGCCTACTCGCGCTAAGTCTGGCCCAGTGCGTTTAGAACCCCACTGATGAGGTCTATCGTAAACAGACTCGCCCGCTAATGAGGGAGGGCCATATCGAAGACGTTCAACAGCAAAAGGCCGAATCATTTGTGAGTGGCAGTTGTAACAGCCTTCTTTGACATAGATATCTCGGCCTGCCAATTCAACTGCTGGGTACGGTATAACGCCCGGAGATGGCTCGGTTGTTTGCGCCTGAAACATTAGAGGCACAATCTCAGCCATGCCTGCAACAGCGATGACTAAGGCAATCAACACGCCCATAAGACCGGCATTTTTTTCAATCGTTTCGTGTTTCATTAGGCAAGCTCTCCTGCGGTTTTGAGATCAGCGGGATTTGCAGCTGGCCCAGCGACAGTTTTGTAGACGTTATAGGCCATAATCAACATGCCTGCGAGGAACAGCAAACCACCCCCCACGCGCATTACGTAATATGGATAGGTGGCTTTAATACTCTCGATAAACGCGTAGGTCAGTGTTCCGTCGTCATTAATTGCGCGCCACATTAGCCCCTGCATTACGCCCGCTATCCACATCGAAGAAATGTAGATCACCACACCGATAGTGCTAACCCAGAAATGCAGATTAATTAAGCTGGTCGAGTACATTTCTTTTTTGCCAAAGACTTTAGGTATCATCGCGTACATTGACCCGTAGACAATAAATGCCACCCAACCCAAGGCGTCTGAATGCACATGGCCGATACCCCAGTCTGTATAGTGCGACAAGGCATTTACGGTTTTGATCGACATCATTGGGCCCTCGAAAGTCGACATACCGTAGAACGACAGTGACACGATCATAAATTTGAGAATCGGGTCGTCGCGTAACTTATGCCATGCACCAGACAAGGTCATCATGCCGTTAATCATGCCGCCCCAAGACGGCGCCAACAGGATTAGTGAAAACACCATGCCAAGTGACTGAACCCAATCGGGCAACGCCGTGTAGTGAAGATGATGCGGGCCAGCCCACATGTAAATTGAGATTAAAGCCCAGAAATGAACCACCGAAAGGCGATACGAGTAAACCGGTCGATCGGCTTGCTTGGGTATGAAGTAATACATCATGCCAAGGAAGGCAGCGGTTAAGAAAAAGCCGACTGCATTATGCCCATACCACCACTGTGCCATGGCATCGACCGAGCCAGAAAACACCGGGTAGGACTCAGTCAAACTCACCGGAATAGCCAGATTGTTAACGATATGCAGTACCGCAATGGTAATAATGTAAGCGGCGAAGAACCAGTTCGCGACATAGATATGCGGCATTTTACGTTTTGCGAGTGTGCCAAAAAATACGATACCGTAGGCCACCCACACAACCGTTATCAGTATGTCGATCGGCCATATCAGTTCGGCGTATTCTTTTGATTGGGTAAAACCCATCGGCAGCGTTATCGCGGCCAATACGATCACAGTCTGCCAACCCCAAAAGGTAAAAGCGGCCAACTTAGGGGCGAACAATTCGACATGACAAGTTCGCTGCACAATATAGTATGACGTAGCGAAGAGCGCACACCCGCCAAAAGCAAAGATT
>JAESTB010000591.1 GCA_016763815.1 Arenicella sp. | reverse complement strand
TTGGACTCATTGATATTAGCAGTGATGCAAGCAACATCGGCAATCCCTTTTTTAACATATTCATTTAAGCAACCCTCTTTGGCCAATTTGGCCTTTAAATTATTATTTGTAGAGTCGCAAACCTACCAGAGGAAACTCTCTCGGACTATGGACTTAAGTCGTTGCTGAGTCTGATTATGATAGTGAATAAGGCCACTGTAGTTTGCCAAAGGGCTAACCGTATAAATTTAGAGAAGCGCCTGCGGCTAAATGAAAGAGAAGCTAATCAAGTTAGCAGAAAGAGCGCCCGCAGCGTAGTGTCGCGCCTGCGGCTAATTAAAGAGAAGCGCCCGCAGCGAAGTGTCGCGCCTGCGGCTAATTAAAGAGAAGCTTAAGGCAAAAGATCGGCAATATAAGGCTTGCCCTCCGCCAGCTCTTCTAACGACAAGCCTTTCAATTCATGTGGAAATACTAACCAGCTGTCGGTTTCATTAATAAAGTAATCCGGTGTTCTGTTAGTAACGTTGCGATCAGGCTTATACCACGGGCAGGCGATCTTGACGTTGAGGGGCATGTTACGGCGAGTTTTTAGTTCTAGACTCTTAAAAATCGCGTCGATACTTCTGCCAGAGTCAAAGACATCATCTACCAGCAAAACATTATCGTCAGCATTTATATTGTCGACAATGTAATCTAAACCGTGCACCCGCACTGTTTTCTCTTGTTGATCTATACCCGTATAGGAAGACGTACGTATGGCGATATGGTCAGTCTTAACGTCAACGTAATCTAAGTATTCCTGGATGGCTATTCCGACCGGCGCACCACCACGCCAAATGCCAATAATGAAGTCGGGGTCGAAGTCACTGTCGTGAACTAGCTTCGCTAACTTGAATGAGTCGCGAAGAAGCTCTTCGGCGGTAATGAATATTTTTTTCATAATATCGGCTAAATAATGTTTAGTAAGGGTGGTGTTGAAGGGCTGAGTTGTCTACTCGTGTCTAGACACGCTGTGAACATAAGAGTCGTGATTTACAAAAAGCCAAACTTGAGTGCGAACACAACGGCAATAACATAAACCGCTGCTGGACATTCTGCTGCGCGCCCGGCAAGCAACTTTATCAATGCATAGGCGATGAAGCCAATGCCAATACCATCGGCGATCGAATAGCTCAATGGTATGCTTACAGCACCAACAATCGCTGGGGCGGTTTCGGTTATATCATCCCAGTCTAGGTCGGCGAATGACCGAATCATTAAGCAAGCTACGAACAGTAGTGCCGCACCGGTGGCAAAACTAGGAATACTTTGCGCCAGAGGTGAAATAAATAGGCATAACAAAAACAAGCAACCGGTAACCACCGCGCTTAAGCCTGTACGGCCTCCAGCTTCGACACCGGCAGCGCTTTCAACGTAGCTAGTCGTTGATGAGGTGCCTAATAATGCACCGACTGTGGTGGCACTGGAGTCTGCCAACAAGGCTTTACCTAAACGAGGAAGTTTGCCGTTTTCATCCAGCATGTCAGCCCTTGTTGCCACGCCAACAAGCGTGCCCGCTGTGTCGAATACATCGATCAACAATAGCGTGAGTATTACCGTAAGCATCGATACATTAAGAGCCCCTGCGATATCTAATTCGAGTAAGGCGCTGGCCGATGGTGGCATAGATACTAGACCCTTAAATTCAGTCAAGCCTATCAGCCAAGCAACTATAGTGACGCTTAACACACCAATGATCACAGCGCCGCTGACCTTACGGGCGGTTAACGCGGCGATAATCACAAACCCCAGCATCATTAACATCGGCCCAGCGCTAGCCAAGTTACCAAAGCTGACCAGCGTTGCGGGGTTATCCACTACTACCTTGCCACCAGTGAGGGCAATGATCGCTAAAAATAATCCGATGCCCGCCGCCATGCCAAGCTTTAATGATCTTGGTATTGAATTGATCAGCCATTCCCGTATTGGCAATATACTAATGATAATAAACAGTACGCCGGAGATAAACACCGCGCCTAAAGCCACTTGCCAGCTATTGCCCATACCAATACAGATGCCGAATGCGAAGAATGCGTTTTGGCCCATGCCCGGTGCTAATGCGATAGGGTAATTGGCATACATGCCCATGATGATACTGCCAACTGCCGCCGCAATGCAGGTGGCGACAAACACGGCGCCGAAATCCATGCCAGTTTGAGATAATATCGATGGGTTGACGACGGTGATGTAAGCCATTGCCAAAAACGTTGTTACACCGGCAATTACTTCAGTTTGTATCGAGCTATTATTTTGTCTAATTTTAAAAAAATCATTTAACCAATTTTGCATATTGCTTCTCCTTGCTTAGCTGTTCGCCTGTGTGATCCTAGGGTGTCGGTAGATGAATGGGCCGTGTCGTAATGGAACATATAGTGGCATTTAGTTCTGGTGGTTTTTGATCATTTCAGCAATCTTCATGATGGCCGACTCAAAGCTTTGGCTGATTTTATTTTCACCTGTCTCGAGCGAGCCGATCATCATCAAATTATCTTCCATCTTAAAGTCTTCGATACTTTGGCCATGCACATCAACGCCTGGCTTTTCTTTTGAAAGAGGGTAGTGTTTGGCAATTCTATCAGCGTACAGGCCCGGCTTTTCATCGCTGCCGTAAAATGGCTTTGCGTCATAGTATGCAAATACCGGTTTGTTCAGGCCAGTCATATAGCCCATCTCAAACGCCGTTCCTACGTCCATGCTAGGCCCTCTGAAACGAACCATGTTGGCGGTTATGAAGTCGGCCTTATCCATTAACGCGATGTTGGCGTGGTAAATTTTTATGCCGGTTTTGTAGTCGGCGGCAAAATCTTCAATCGCGTTGTCCATTGGGTATAAGCCGACTAAGGTAAACGGCCAATTATTGTCTTTATTTAGGCCAGCAATGGCGGCCTTCTTGGCGATTCCGGCGCCAATTGGGTCAGGCAAAAATACTTCTGGCCCAGCTAGATAAATATAATAGGTCGATTGGCTCACAGCCGAAGTCGCCGCGGACGACTCCAGCGTAGATACCGAGGTTGCTGTGCTGGCACAGCCTTGAGCCAAGGCCATGATCAAGGTAATTACGAGAAAACGCTTTAAACTAGTCACCTGAGAATCTCCAATTGCAGTTGTTTTTCTTTTTAAGACCTAAACACAGTCGAGCACACTATAAAACGCTTATTGTTTTCTGTTTGTACTAAATTGTTGTGTGTTTGTACTGACGATTTGTTGAGGTCTGGGGCTATAATAACGATAACACGTCACTAAAGATATTTTACTATGAGTCTTGATTCACAACCGCATTTTTCCAACTGGGTAGCAAGCCTGCCCAAAGCCGAGTTGCACCTGCACATAGACGGTAGCTTACAAGCGCATCGGCTTTTGTCACTGGCGCGAAAGAATTCAATTGAGTTGCCATATTCTAGCGTCGAAGAAGTAGAAAAGGCCTATCAATTTGAAAATTTACAGAGCTTTTTGGACCTCTATTATCTTGGTGCCTCGGTACTTATCGATGAAGGCGACTTCTATCATTTGATGATGGACTATTTACTCAAATGCAAAGAGCAGAATATTGTTCATGCTGAAATTATGATTGAACCGCAAACATATGCACCAAATGGCGTGTCATTTGCGATTATGATGGCTGGCTTTCAACGAGCTATTAGCGATGCCAATGAGGGGTGGGGGCAGTCGGTGTTGCTGATTTTGAGTTTTTTACGGCACATGAGTGAAGACCAATGTATTCAAGCGTTAGCCGATGCTGAGCCCTACAAAGATTCATTTGTCGCGATCGGTTTGGCCAGCGCTGAAAATGGTAACCCACCAAAGAAATTTAAGCGTTTATACCAAAGGGCAATCGAACAGGGTTATCGTGCCACCGCCCACGCAGGCGAAGAAGGGCCGCCGCAATATATATGGGACTCGTTGAACGATCTCAAAGTAGAGCGAATTGATCACGGCGTTAGATGTGTTGAAGATGAGGCTTTGTTAGTGCACTTAGTAGAGCAACAAATTGCCTTAACGGTTTGCCCACTCTCCAATACTAAATTGTGTGTTTTTGATTCGATGCAACAACACAATGTGCTCGAACTGCTAGAGAAGGGTGTCGCAGTAACCATAAACTCTGATGACCCAGCGTATTTTGATGGTTACCTGAATGAGAATTTTGATGCATTGCATCAGTCCTTAGCCATGACAAAAGCTCAAGCAATCAGGCTGATTGAAAATAGCTTTAAGGCTAGTTTTTTAGCACAGTCAGATAAAGATACATATTTGGCCTCTTTGGCATTGCACTGCGAAAGTACTGTTTAGGCAACGGCCGTTTTTTTAATTGAAACGGGCTTAAAACTTTAATTGTCTGGGTGCTTAGAAATAAGGAAATTAACGCTTGCTATTAATAAGGCCATTGATTATATTGCGCCTCCACTTGATGTTGCGGGGTGGAGCAGTCTGGCAGCTCGTCGGGCTCATAACCCGAAGGTCGTAGGTTCAAATCCTGCCCCCGCTACCAAGTGAAATTTTTTATTTTTACGTAAGTGTAGATTTAAAGAGTTAGATAATTTAGCCAAGAATAATCAACTGCTCGATTATTTTTGTTAAGCTAAGTTAGCGGTGCATAGTGTTACTATAGTTTGACGTTGGTCAAACTCACTGCTGCCAAATTTGCTCGATCTGTTTAATTTAGATTGAGCTCACTGGAAGCCCCGCTCTATGCGGGGTTTTGTGTTTTTACTACATGTTATTTTGAGCTTACTTGTGAAAAATTAATTTTGAAATGTTGAACAACTTTATCGAAGGCCTTAGTCTTTGGTTGGTGATCAACGCATGTGGTGAAATATGATTTAGGTCGACGGCCTCAATCAGGAATAGGTGAGCAGTGCTCGCCTTTTTGTATTCTGGGAGACCAGAATTAGGTTTTAAGAAGTAACTAAATTGAGATTGAAAGAATGGCATTAACAGTTCCACACATTGAAGAACTCCTTATACCTGGCGCTGAAGCGTTAGGGCTTGAGCTGGTGGCTGTTGAGTTGAGTGGTGGTGATACTTCTATCGTGCGTATCTATATTGATACGCCAAACGGGATAACAGTCGAAGATTGTACAAAAGCGAGTCGTCAGTTCAGCGCAATTTTAGACGTTGAAGACCCAATCTCGAATCAGTACACCCTAGAGGTGTCTTCTCCTGGAATGGACCGTCCATTGGCAAAGCCACTTCACTTTAAGGCCGTCGTTGGTCAACAAGTGAAAATCAAGATGACGACTCTTGTAAATGGGCGTCGCCGCTTCACTGGTGAGCTAATTGAAGCAACCGAAGAGTTTGCTGTTGTTGAAGTTGACGGCGAGCAATCTGAATTACCTTATTCTGATATGGACAGAGCGCGATTAGTCCCTGTCTATGATTTTGACTAAATTTACTTTTAACAGCGTTTATTTTCAAAACGTTTATTTCTAAATAGAGAGCTAGGAAACATGGCAAGCGAACTTTTAATGATGGCCGAGGTGCTATCAACAGAAAAAGCAGTTGATAAAGGCATCATCTTCGAAGCTATTGAAGCCGCGTTGGCGACTGCCACGCGTAAGCGTTATCGCGAGGACATCGACGTGCATTGCGTTATTGATCAAACTGACGGCTCGTACATTCCTTATCGAGTTTGGGAAGTAATTGAAGACGATGCTGAGTTGGAATTCCCGACTAAGCAAATGTGTGTCAGCGCCGCTAAAGAACATGACCCAGCATTAGAAGTTGGTGAGTTCGTGAAAGAAGAGTTAGTCGCTGAACCGTTTGGTCGAATCGCCGCTCAGGCCGCTAAGCAAGTGATCATGCAAAAGGTGCGTGAAGCCGAGCGAAATAAGATTAGTGAAGAGTTTGAGCCACGCATAGGTGAGATGCTTTCGGGTGTCGTTAAACGTCAAGAACGTGGCGATACAATCATCGACCTTGGTGGTCTCGAAGCTGTTTTGCCGCGGAATAAAATGATTCAACGTGAAGGCCTTCGCCCTGGTGATCGTGTTCGCGCGATCTTAAGCGAAGTTAAGCAAAACAATCGCGGCCCTCAATTGGTTCTAGACCGCATCTCGCCAGATTTAGTCTTGGCCTTGTTTCGTGCCGAAGTACCAGAAGCTAGTGACAACATCATTGAAATTATGGGCGCTGCTCGCGATCCAGGTTTACGCGCAAAGATTGCGGTTAAATCGAACGACTCAAAAGTTGATCCAGTGGGTGCCTGTGTAGGTATTCGTGGTTCGCGCGTACAGAGCGTGTCGAATGAGATTAATGGCGAGCGTGTCGACATTATTAAATGGTCTGAAGACCCAGCACAATTTGTTATTAATGCATTGGCGCCAGCTGAAGTTGAGTCAATCATGGTTGATGAAGACAAGGGCGCGATGGACGTGATCGTTGACGATAGTCAATTGTCTCTATCTATCGGTCGTGGCGGCCAGAACGTACGCTTAGCAAGCGAGTTAACTGGCTGGGAAATCAACATCATGACTGATGAGCAAGCTAACGAAAAGCTTGAAGAAGAGTCGTCTGATGTGCGTGAATTATTCATGGCTAAGTTGGACATCGACGCCGATGTCGCAATCATTCTAATTCAAGAAGGTTTCTCAAGCTTAGAGGAAGTGGCTTATATTCCTCGCGAAGAAATGATAGAAGTTGAAGAGTTCGATGAGAACCTAGTCGACGAGCTGCGTCAGCGTGCTGCTGATGCCTTGGTTACACTGGCGATTCAAAAAGAAGAACTGCTAAAGGGCGCTGATCCAGCTGAAGACTTGTTGACCATGGAAGGCATGGACGAGACAACGGCTAAGTTCTTAGCAATTAACGACATTAAGACGATGGAAGACCTCGCCGAGGCGGCAACTGATGAGTTGCTAGCAATCGACGGTTTGAACATTACAGAAGAGCGCGCGCAAGCGTTAATTATGATTGCACGTCGCCCTTGGTTTGAAGAAATGGGTATCGACCCAGATGCGACAGATGAGGTGGCAGAGGAAGGCTAGGTCTCGACCAAAGCAACTTACCAACGCAACTCAATCTAACTATTTAAGAGCACATATTATGTCAACCATTACTATCAAAGCCTTTGCACAACAAATTGGCATTGAATCAGAACGAGTCGTCAAACAGCTCGGTGATGCCGGTGTTGCCGGTAAGACCGTCGACGATTCGCTAACCGATGAAGAGAAGCGACAATTGCTTGACTTTCTTCGAGCTGGAGCCGCAACCGCACCTGCAGAGGCGCCGGTGGCTGGCCGAGGTAAGATTTCGCTGAAGAAAAAGACTAACTCTGAAATTCAGCAAACTACGAAAACTGGCATTGCGCGCACGGTACAAGTGCAAACTAAAAAGCGTAGAACGTTCATTAAACGTGAAGTTTTAGAGCAAGAAGAAGCCGATCGCCAAGAAGCTGAGCGATTAGTACTGCAAGAGCAAGCGGCTGAAGTTGAGCGTGCGCGAATTGCGGCTGAAGAGTTGGCTAAGATGAGTGCATCTCAACAAGTCGAAGCAGAGCAAGCGCGTTTGGCCGCTGAAGCGGCTGCGCAAGCGGC
>JAESTB010000590.1 GCA_016763815.1 Arenicella sp. | reverse complement strand
CTCGATCTAAGCCAATATCGTTAGATCCTAAACCGCTGGGCAAACTAGTTTGGTAAATAAATTCTTGTCCCAGGTTATCTATTTTCAAATACGTTTTACCAGCCTTAGTATCATAAAGTATATCAACAAAACCAGCTTGAACTTGACTGGTAGGCGCTAGCTCTTTGAGCGTAATTGCGTTAGCAGAAAAACTGCTAATAGCACTGAGATAGGCCAGTGAAATTACTGCAAAACGGACTAGTAAGCTTGTTTTCATAATGATCATTCTTAGTAAGGTTTAGGACAGTTATGGATTTAGAGCCGTTGGTAAATAGCCGCTAATTGTGACTTGGTTTGATTCCAAGAGTAATTCGATTCAAAGTGGGCTAAATTAGCATCGCCCATATTCTTCAACAACACCTCATCAGCTATCACTTGGGCAAGTTGAGATGCCATAGCCTCCACCGACTTTGACAGCTCAGTTTCTGCTGGTAAGAAGTTACGATTGTTCTGGCTGTCAAACGCCAACACTGGCAAGCCACAGGCTAGATAATTGAGTATTTTGCCACTGCCCTCACCAGCATCACTGAACTTGGGGTCAATGGCGACATCGGCCAATTGGAGGTAACTTGGTAATTTTTCAAACTCCACCTGCCCGGTTAAGGTGCATAATCCCGCAAGGCCCTGTTGATTTAAGTAAACATCGAACTCTTCTACAGGGTAACCAATAATCAAAAAGTGCAGCATTTCATTCTGGCCGCAGATTGATATTAATTGCTTTAGCTCGGCTAAGCCTTTGCTCTCTAGCAATGCGCCAGAGTAGACCACTATCTTTTTATTCTCAGGCAGGCCGAGCTTATTTCTAAGCTGAAGGCGGTCAATGTCACTCGGGCGAGGAGCAACTCGAGCACCGTCTTGAACGAGGCTTACCTTAGCATCGTTTAAGCTAAACTCTGTTTTAATCTTCGCTAACGAATGATCTGATGAACAGATAATGGTCTTGGCAAAAAACATTAAGCCAGCTTCCACCGCTTTCACCGGCCATCTTAACCAAGCATTTTTCTTGAAGCTGCCATGCGCTTCTAACTCTCCGACTAGGCTGCCTTGCATGTCGGCGACTAGCGGAATTTTTTTCCAAAATAGTAATGTCTTTGCAACTAAGCCGATCATCAAGCCTTCATGCAAATGCGCGTGAATAACGGCCGGTTTAGTTCGCCTGATTTCTTTTACAAGCAGCCAAAGTAATTTCCAATCGGCCCATAGCTTGTACTTGCTCGGCCCGGCTTCGGTTTTGGTGTAATTTATTATCGGCGCGATACGTGACGTTTTGACCGTGGCTACATCACGGCCATGATGGTAGGTGCAAACTAGGTTTTGGTAGCCAAGCTCAGCGAGACAATCGACAATACCTTCGATACGAATATGACATCCTCGATCGGCAAAGAAAGGCGTCGGTGCAATGTGTAATACAGTTTTCAGACTCACCGGCGGCTACCCATCAATCGCGGCTTGAGTTTTATTCATCCGTGCGGAAGTCGCATTTAACTGGCGCTCTAACTCATCGCTCGACCAATCAAGCTTCTCGGCCATTACCTTCGCTATGCCGGATAACTCATCCGACTGCAAACCTAACAATCCTAAGGACGTTCGGCCAAACACCACGTCATTAAGCGTCACCGCTTGTTCCTCTTCGATCGCCCAAACTACCTGACCGAATAGGTCTGGTTGTGTTGCGCAAATGTTTTTTTGCAACTCACATTTGTCATTAATACTTAGCAAGAACGCATCAATGTCACTGCCATAAGACATCAATAAATGCTTAATGGTCTCGGCTGTGTATTGATCTTTATATTGATCTAATTTCGCTCGCTGAAGCTGCGCAAGGCTTGCGTAGTCGCTGCCGCGTAATTTCTGTTTTACAATTTTTTTATCAGACGCAGGCTCATCGATGCTTAGTTTCGCATTGACAACCTTCATTGTCATCGCTGAAACCTTACGGCCAGTGGTGTATTTGGCACCCAGAGCAGTTACTAAACCAGCGACCTTATTGGCACTTTGATGATCGATAATCTGGTACTCACCTGAGCCCTGGTAAACCGTACTCTTAATATTATTAGTACGAAAATCATATAAACCAGAATAGCCGGAAACCACATCGTCACGCGTCAATTTGGCTGCTGGCATAGCGTCATTAATGGCTTCAATCAGTTGCTCAACATGCTCGGCTTGCAGCGATATATCACCATCAGCGCTGTCAATTTCATTGTGACTTGTACCAATGAGAGAGTAGCCTCGCCAAGGAATCGCAAACACATGCCGACCACCTCTATCGATTTTAGAGCCGGCTTGATGCTTGGTAGTCAGGGCAATCGCATGATCACATATCTGCCGAGTCACAATGTGCGAGCCTATCGCAAAACTATTAATACGCGGCGCTTTATCGGCATTCTTGAGCTTACTATTGAGGTCGTCGATCCAAGGACCAGCGGCATTAATCACCAAGCCTGAATTAATTGCGAATTGATTACCGCTAAGTTGGTCGCGCGCCACAACACCCAACACCGTATTGTCGTCGCCCAAGAAGTCAGTGGCGGCAACGTAGTTGTGAATCTTAGCGCCAAGCTCGCGAGCCGTTTGAATAATCGCCAACACCATGCGTTCGCTGTCGATCATATGCCGCTCATTAAATACCACGGCGCCGGTGTGTGGTTCATTGTCTAAATCGCAAATTTTGTTTAACTGATCAGCATTAATTGAATCAATGCCACCAAGACCTTGCTCCTTAGAATCGATAACTGAATTTTGACCTAAGCAAAGTGCTTGATACGCCAACATACCGCAACTCAAAAAGAACTTAGAACGCTTAAAATCGGGATAGGTCGGCACCACAAACGGCACAGCGTTTGAAAGATGTGGCGCAGCATAAATAAATTCGGCACGCTCCATGGCCGATTCACGCACTTTATCGAATTGCATTTGCTGTAAATAGCGGATTCCGCCATGCAATAATTTAGAAGACGCCGCCGAGGTCTGTGAAGCATAGTCAGCCTTTTCTATTAGCGCTGTCTTATAACCTTGCTGCACACAATGTAGCGACAACCAAGCACCGGTAATTCCGCCGCCGACGATGACGACATCAAATGTTTGCTCGGCTATGTCGCCTAGGTCACGTTTGGAGCCGCTCAGGTTAGAGTAGATCATTTTCCTGATACCACGCGATGGTG
>JAESTB010000589.1 GCA_016763815.1 Arenicella sp. | reverse complement strand
GACCTTAGGCGATGGGCCATAGGGGTTTTCATTGGTATTTAGCTTAATTAGTTTGCTAATTTGCGGCTGCTCGCCAGGAATGTATGGCGTGAGCTGGCTAACGATGTCTGACCATAAACGACTCATGGTGTCTCTAATGATTTCTAATTTCAGTGAATGGAGCTCGATATTTCGCGTGCTTGCTAAAAGTCGATGAACTGTCTATGTGCTTAGGTTCAGCTAACGTTAATACTAACATTGCTATATTTGAATACGAAACTAATGCAGAGTGCAGGTTGATTAATGAAGTCGATATTATGCAGCTGCTATACACTATAATGTGTAAATAAATCTAAACACGTCCAGCTGGGGGCACTATGAAATTAACTTTAACCTCAACGCTTGCGATTCTTGCGGCAACAATTACGTTTTCAGGCACGGTTGCGGCACAAAGTAACCAACGAACATCAATTGGTTCATATGGTGATGTTACTATTTATGAGCATTGTGATTTTGGCGGCAAAAGCAAAACCTTAAGGACTGGTGAATACCGCCGCATGCGCGATGCCGGTTTTGCTAACGATAGCGTGTCTTCAATACGAGTATCGCGCGGCACCGAGGTTACTATCTATGCTGACGATAACTATCGCGGATCATTCGCGCGTATCGACGATGATATTCGATGTTTTGATCGTCAGTGGGATGACAAGGTCAGTTCACTAAGCATTAGTGGCAACGGCGATCGCTACGACGATCGGGCCAACGATCGGCGCAGGGACAATAACCGAAACCGCAATGACGGCCGTCGAAATGATCGTAACGTGACCGCTGCAAACGTAACCCAAGTCGTATACGGGGGTGTTTCATTACAACAAGTAGCCGACAAGCAATGGAGCATGGATCGCAGTCGGGGTGCATCAACGCAATTTGATGAAACCCGTCGAGATCGTGACTCAGTTTACTTAGAGAATAGATATACATCCGAGCGGGTACGAATCGATTTATTCGCCAACGATGTGACTGTAGTCGATCGTGACGGACGTCAGCAACGCTATAGTATTGACCGTAAGAATGCAGCCAAAAGTTCGCGTCCAAATCCGGTCGCTAACGCGCCATCAAGTTCCGACAGTAGAAGAATAAGAGGCGCTTGTTTTGACTTTAAGGCTTATACCCAAGGTGGCAATGCTAGCCTGCGTTTTGAAGGTAAAGGTGATCTGTATCGATTTAGCAATAGGGCCAGCACTGGACGCATTTGCCACAAAGGCCGCTTGAATATGGGAATTGGAAAAACTGAGCCAGGAACCAATGTGATCGTTGAGATTAATGGTAATCGGTATACCTTTGCGGCGGGTGAGAAAGAAGATGAATACTTTAATAACTGGTATCGAAAGTCAATCAGGTTGAGTGTCGGGAACTAATACCTTTAAAAATGTCGAGAACTAATGCCTCTAAAGTAAGGCGCCTACTTTGAACAAGATTTTTACAGCTGACAACATTGTCGAAGTAGGTTTAATGCGCAGCTTGCTAGAGCAACACGATATTCCCTGCGAGCTGCGTAATCACCACGCCTCAAGTTTGATGGGCGAAGTGCCTTTTACCAGTATCTGGCCCGAGCTTTGGGTCGCGCAGTCGCTGGCTAAGCAAGCGACTGAACTGATTTCGCAAAGTAAAAACCAAGATGTCAGTGGGCCAGATTGGAGTTGTAATCGCTGTCAGGAGGCAAGCCCAGCAAATTTTGAACTATGTTGGCAATGCGGCGCCCGGCGTCAGCCTGATTAATGCTGGTGCACATGAGGTCGAGTAGACGGATTTATAAAAACCTTTGATTGCTCAAGGGATTTATAAACTAGTGTCTTGAAAACTTATAAAACGACCTTATCAGTTGTGTATGCCATTTTTCCTTCTTGTTTTCTTATTTATCGCGGTGCCGGTCGCAGAGATCAGCGTGCTAATTCGCGTTGGTGGCGCCATAGGAACATTTAATACCATCGCGTTTGTTATCTTCACGGCAGTGCTCGGTGCTTATTTGGTGCGCCAGCAAGGCCTTGCCACACTTGCTAAGCTACAACAAGAGACTAGTGCTGGTCGTGTTCCGGCGATGCAAATTGCTGAAGGAGTCGCGCTTCTATTTGCCGGCGCGGTATTAATGACGCCTGGTTTTATAACTGACGCTATTGGTTTTTCGATCCTAATACCGCCTGTCAGACAAGCATTAATCGCATGGGCGGCCAAGAACTTCATAAAAGGTAACGGTAGCGCCGTTTATGGCTCCTCGAATTCGTCGGTGAACCCTCATGTAGAACAAGGTGACGTTATTGAAGGTGAGTACACCGTCTCTGACTCACAGGACAAAAAATAAAACCCAGTCTACGTATTGACTTTATAGACTTCGCCCATATTATTAGCACTCTTAAATTAGAGTGCTAATTCACTCTATTCTAACGTTTATTTTAATTAACCCCTTTTTGGAGATATAACGAATGGCTATTCGTCCACTTCATGACCGCGTTCTCGTTCGTCGTAACGAAGAAGAAGCAACTTCTGCTGGCGGCATCATCCTTACTGAATCAGCAAAAGAGAAACCATCTGAAGGCGAAATCATCGCTGCAGGCAATGGTAAAATTTTAGACAACGGTGAGGTTCGCGCCTTAGACGTTAAAGTTGGCGACAAAGTTCTTTTCGGCAAATATGCTGGAACCGAAGTTAAGGTCGACGGCGAAGACCTGTTAGTGATGCGGGAAGACGACATAGTTGGCGTCGTAGAATAGGAACCCCGCTTTTTCCCTCATGCCGCGTTATGAAAAATACTCAGTCGGTTACGTACAACAAGTACGTGACCTCCCTGTGTTTTTTCACGCCTTGCCTGAGAAAAAAATCGCGATCCTTAGAGATCACGTATAAGAATTAACACATTAATTATAGGAACTTATCATGTCAGCAAAAGAAGTAAAATTCGGAGATGACGCACGGGCCAAGATTTTGGCTGGCGTTAACGTATTGGCAGATGCCGTTAAAATCACACTGGGCCCTAAAGGCCGTAACGTTGTTTTGGATAAAGCCTTTGGCGCTCCAACGGTTACTAAAGATGGTGTATCTGTTGCAAAAGAAATTGAATTAGAAGATAAATTCGAAAACATGGGCGCTCAGCTTGTGAAAGAAGTCGCTTCAAAAACTAACGACGTAGCCGGTGATGGAACAACTACCGCGACCGTTCTAGCGCAAGCTATGGTTAAAGAAGGTTTGAAAGCGGTTGCCGCTGGCATGAACCCAATGGATATTAAGCGTGGTATCGATAAAGCTGTGATAGCGGCCGTTGCGGAACTGAAAAAACTTTCTAAGCCTTGTGAAGATGCTAAAGAAATCGCTCAAGTAGGTACTGTATCGGCTAACTCTGATGAGACTGTTGGTAACATTATTGCTGAAGCAATGGATAAAGTTGGCAAAGAGGGCGTAATCACTGTTGAAGAAGGCCAGTCTCTTGACAACGAACTTGAAGTTGTTGAAGGTATGCAATTCGACCGCGGTTACTTGTCGCCTTACTTTGCTAACAAGCAAGACACTATGACAGCCGATCTTGAAAATCCTTTAATCTTGTTGCACGATAAGAAAATTTCAAATATCCGTGATTTACTACCAACACTAGAAGCGGTTGCCAAAGCTGGGCGTCCACTACTCATTGTTGCTGAAGACGTTGAAGGCGAAGCACTTGCGACTCTAGTGGTAAACAACATCCGCGGCATCGTAAAAGTATGTGCTGTTAAAGCGCCTGGCTTCGGCGATCGTCGCAAAGCGATGTTAGAAGATCTTGCGGTATTAACTGGCGGTAAAGTTGTTTCTGAAGAAATTGGTATGAGCTTAGAAAGCATCACTTTAGAAGACCTTGGCTCAGCCAAGCGTATTCAAATCACTAAAGAGAACAGCACTATCATCGACGGTAACGGCGATACAACTCAGATTTCTGATCGCGTTAATCAAATTCGTGCGCAAATCGAAGAATCTTCTTCTGATTATGACCGTGAGAAAATGCAAGAACGTGTGGCTAAATTAGCTGGCGGCGTTGCATTGATCAAAGTTGGTGCCGCGACCGAAGTTGAAATGAAAGAAAAGAAAACACGTGTTGAAGACGCATTGCATGCAACTCGCGCCGCTGTTGAAGAAGGTGTAGTACCTGGCGGTGGTGTTGCTTTGGTTCGCACCATAAGCGCCGTTGCAAAAGTGAAAGGCGACAATGCTGATCAAGACGCGGGTGTTAAAGCTATTCTGAAAGCACTTGAATCTCCACTG
>JAESTB010000588.1 GCA_016763815.1 Arenicella sp. | reverse complement strand
TTGATGGTTGCCACGGCCGACAGTAAAGGTGGCGCATCTGCAGGACAGATAAGCATCCAACCATTCGACGCGATTAACTCATTGGTAATCAGTGCGCCCGATGAGCAGTACGGTAAAATTCAAGCCTTAATCGGCGAGTTAGATATAGAGCGCGAAGTTGAGGGTAATGTAAACGTTATTGCTCTAAGGCATGCTAAAGCTGAAGATTTAGCGTCGATTCTGAAGGATCTCACGTCCAGTACGGCGCAAGGAGCCGTAAGTGAGTTTACTGTGCAGGCCGATGAGGCGTCTAATTCTCTAATCGTTAAGGCTAGCGGCACACAACTTAAAACAGTGCGGTCAGTGGTTGAGCAGCTTGATAAGCGACGTGCTCAAGTTTTTGTCGAGACAATTATTGCCGAGGTTTCACTCGATCAAAGCGCTAGTCTGGGTATCAATTGGAGTATCGGTGGCCCGCGAACCAGTGGTAGTGGCGATACAGCGGTCAGCTCTGGAAACCTGATTAATTTAGATCGATTGGGTGAGCCTGCGGCCACTGTAAGGACCAACCAAGCTTTTGAGGTAGGTAACACCGGTTATAATTATTCGCTACTCGGTTTAGGTCGATATCAATTGGATGTTATTTTAAATGCAATCGCATCCGATACCAATAGTAACGTGCTATCGACGCCAACAATTTTGACCTTAGACAATGAAGAAGCCGAAATTATCGTCGGTCAAGAAGTACCATTTGTTACCGGTAGTTTTAATAACGGCTTTAATAACCCTGGTACTGGCGATGGCGGCAATGGTAACGTACCGGTTGGTAACGGTTTTCAAACTATTGAACGTCGGGACGTTGGTATAAAGTTGAAGATCAAGCCGCAGATCAACGAAGGCGATACGATTCAACTGGAAGTGTTGCAAGAAACCTCGGCCATCACGTCAGCGGTGGTCGCGGGTGTTACCGGTGGTGTGATTACCAACCGCCGTTCTATTCAAGCGGTGGTACAAGTTGATGATGGCCAAATTGTGGCTTTGGGTGGTTTGATTACTGATGATGTTGAAGACACGGTTAGTAAAGTGCCTTTCTTAGGTGATATCCCAATCATAGGTAATTTATTTAGATTTAAGACCAAGCGGGCAATTAAGCGTAATTTGATGGTGTTTTTAAAGCCTCATATCATTCGCACTCCAGCTGATTTAGCGAGCTTTAGCCGCTCTAAATACAATGATGTTCGTCGCGATAGTCAAATTGCCGCAAACTAAAATCCAAGTTTTATTATTAAAGATTCGGCAGCGCCCATTTTAGTCGAGTATGACGACAGCATAAATGAAGGTTTTATTGGCAGTGAGCGAAGAGCTAAAATTGCTAGAGACGGCGTGCCTAAGAGTATGCCGCGAAAAATTAAAGATATTATCTTTGGTCGCAAAACGAAAGCGGCCAGTACTGATGGTGATAACAAAGAATCTCCGGAATTTGAGACCAGCGGCGAGCTCGAAGCGATTGAAATTGAACAAAGTGATACCGTAATTTCGATCGAAGGCGAGAAGTAGTTCTAGCATTATGAATGAGACAGCTAGCCTAGAAACACTCGATCAAGTTGCGGAATTTGAGAGCGAAGATGGCAACGCGTCTTCAATACCGTATTCTTTTGCAAAAAAGCACAACGTGTTAATACATTCCGGTAGCGATGGCAGTAACGTTGTTAGTTGCATTGAAACGCCAAAGCTAGCGGTTTTGTCAGAACTGAAGAGGCGTTTAAATACGCGTCTTAGCTTAAACAAACTGTCGGCCTCCGAGTTCGATAATTTAATGCGAAGCGTCTATGATACGGGTGGCAGTAAAGCCACTCAATTGATGGACGACATGGGCGACGGCTTAGATCTAGAGCGCTTGGCTCAAGAAATGCCTCAGACCACCGACCTCCTTGAGGCCGATGATGATGCGCCAATTATTCGGCTTATCAATGCTCTATTGACTCAGGCTATTCGAGAAAATGCCTCTGATATACATTTAGAAGCCTTTGAAGAAGAGTCCGTTGTGCGCTTCCGCGTTGATGGCGTTCTGAAAAATATACTCTCGCCTAGGCGAGAGTTACATGGCGCTTTGGTATCACGTATTAAAGTCATGTCGAAGCTCGATATTGCTGAGAAGAGGCTGCCACAAGACGGCCGTATGTCGCTTCGTGTGGCGGAACACCCCGTGGACGTGCGGGTATCAACCTTGCCTACACAACATGGCGAACGTGTGGTAATGCGTTTATTAGATAAGCAAAGCGCACGTTTGGACTTAGAAATTCTGGGCATGCCGAAGGATATTCTCGATCGTTTCGAAAATCTCATTGGCAAACCTAACGGCATATTATTAGTAACTGGGCCGACCGGTTCAGGCAAAACCACCACCTTGTACTCTGGTTTACATCGCCTCGATCGTCAGCGTCTGAATATCTTAACCGTCGAAGATCCCGTTGAGTATGATTTGAATGGGGTCGGCCAGACGCAGATGAATTCAAAAATCGGCCTGACCTTCGCCAGTAGTTTACGGTCGATTTTACGACAAGATCCAGACGTTGTATTAGTTGGTGAGATCCGCGACCTTGAAACGGCTGAAATCTCAGTGCAAGCCAGTTTAACGGGTCACTTAGTCTTATCCACACTGCATACCAATACCGCGGTCGGCGCGGTCACGCGCTTGGTGGATATGGGGGTAGAGCCATTTTTAATCGCGTCCAGCTTGGTCGGAGTGCTAGCTCAACGATTAGTCCGTCGCTTGTGCTCTAACTGTAAACAACCTCACCAGCCCGATGATGCCGAGCTCGATTTGCTCGGTTTAAAGGCCGATGATAGTCACCAGATGTTTGAGTCTAAAGGCTGCACCGAATGTGATCAAATAGGCTACCGCGGCCGTCTTGGAATTTACGAACTAATTGATATGGACGATGGTATGCGTCGTTTAATTCATGATCAAGTCTCCGAAAACGAGTTAACCGACCACGCACGTATAACGTCGCGTAGCCTAATGCAAAATGGCTTTGATCGAGTGCTTGAAGGTGAGACAACCTTGGACGAAGTGTTCCGAGTAACACAGGCTTAGCGTCGGGATGATATAACAATGGGTGCGTTCGAATACCAGGCTCTTGATGCCAAAGGTAAAACAGTCAAAAACATAACTACCGGTGATCATGCTAAGCAGGTGAGAGCTGAGCTAAGGGCTCAAGGCTTGGTGCCGCTTGAGGTCAAAGCGGTTTCTGACAATGCGGTAAGCAAGTCAGATAAACGTGGTAGAGCTAATAGTCGAGTTAAAATCAAGGTTAACGATTTATCTATTATCACTCGACAGTTAGCAACCTTGCTCGAGTCAGGTATGACGGTTGAAGAAACCTTGAGTGCGGTTGTTAAGCAGTCTGAAGGTCACAAAATAAAGTCGGTGATGAGCGATATTCGCTCTTTAGTAACCGAGGGCCATTCATTATCGGATGCGGTTTCTAAATACCCTAATAGCTTCCCAGAAATTTATAGGGCATCTATTTCGGCAGGTGAACAATCTGGGACCCTCGATAACGTCTTAGATCGCCTAGCTGACTATTTGGAAGACAGTCATGCAATGCAGCAGAAGATCACACAAGCCATTGTATATCCTATCTTTTTGTTTTTCGTTTGCGCGGCCATCTTAGTGATCTTGATCGCCGTAGTGGTGCCGAAAGTGGTGACTGTCTACGAAGATATTAATCAAGAATTACCTGGCTTAACTCAATTGGTAATCAAACTGTCAGAAATCATGACCAGTTATGGCGCTATCATGGCGGTAGGCTTGGTTGCGCTGATTTTTGGTTGTCGCTATGTTTTTAGCCAAACAGGCCCCAAAATCTGGTTGCACACCCTCTATTTGAACACAGTCGGACTAAGGAAGATGGTGCAGAACGTTGATACCGCTCGAATGGCTCGTACATTGTCCATTATGGTTGGTTCAGGTGTGCCGATTTTGTCGTCAATGAGAGCAAGCGAAGGCGTGAGGTCTAACGTGGTGTTGCAGAGTGATTTGCACCTGGCAACCGAAGAGGTAGCGCAAGGGGTGCCGATTGGCCGAGCATTAGAACGCAGCGGTAACTTTCCGCCCTTGTTGGTTCACATGGTGACTAGCGGTGAGAACAGTGGTCGCTTAGGTCACATGCTCGAAAAAGCCGCTACAGCGACTGAGAACGAGATGCAAACTCGCGTCGGTATGATGGTAAGTTTGCTTGGGCCACTTATGATTTTGATTATGGGCTCATTGGTACTTGTGATTATATTGGCGATTTTGATGCCGATGTTTCAGTTAAACGAATTGATTGATATTTAAATAAATAATGATGAAAAATATGACTATGCAAAAAAAAATGTCTAAGGCCCAGGCGGGCTTTACTCTGATCGAAATAATGGTGGTTGTGATTATCATCGGGTTATTGTCGACGATGGTAGTGCCTAACCTATTTCAGAAGCAGGTTAGGGCGTACCAGATAAAAGCAGGCAACGACATTAGTTCAATGTCCAGTGAGTTAGAGCTTTATCGGCTTGACAATTTCTCATACCCAACCACTTCTGAAGGGCTTCGAGCCTTAGTTACAAATCCTGGGAAAAGCAACTGGAGCGGCTATCTCTCAAAGCTTCCTAAGGATCCTTGGGGTAATGATTTCCAATACCAGGCGCCAGGAACTAGAAACCCTGATAGCTATGATTTATGGAGCTTTGGGTCTGATGGCCTAGCTGGTGGTGAGAAAGGAGCGAAAGATGTCGGCAACTGGGAAGAAGCCAAATAGCACATTATATTGCATCGTTAGATTACATCGCTAGATTGAGAAACGTGCCAATCGTTTGCCTTAGGTAGGTTGACCAGCTAAATTGAAAGAGTTTCAATCTAGTTTTATTTCGAGAATGAATTGAGTCAAGGTCTATAACGCTTAAAGGTTTCTAATTATAAGACTAGTTCTTTGCTGACCCTAACCTTACAGTCTGGGTCTGTCAGATAATGAATTTTGCTAGTATGAAAGCGCCACTTTTGTCTATTTTCTCGATCATTTTCGAGCA